>JAAHGE010000568.1 GCA_010672635.1 Desertifilum sp. SIO1I2
GGTCGTTCAGTTATCTGTGACGATCTGACCCTTGGGGATAGCGTCGCCGTTGATGGTGTCTGTTTAACCGTTGAGCAAATTTTCCCCCAAGGCTTCATTGTCGATGTTTCTCCCGAAACCCTCAGACGCACGACCTTAGAGCATCAACTCCGCCATCAAATCCCCGTTAATCTCGAAACCTCTTTGCGCGTTGGTAGCAAATTGGGGGGTCATTTTGTTACCGGCCATGTTGATGGGATTGGGTATTTACAAGCTTCAATCCAAACAGCAACCTCTTGGGAGATGACCTTTAGCGTCGCGGAAGCATCCCTCTCGCGCTATCTCGTTTCTAAGGGAAGTATTGCAGTCAACGGCATAAGTTTAACTGTGGCTCAGTGCGATTCCGGAACGGATCGCTTCGCGAATCGCCAGCACTTCACCGTCGCCGTCATTCCCCACACCTATCGAGAAACCAATCTCCACTACCTAGAACCAGGAAGCAAAGTGAACCTAGAAGGCGATATTTTAGGCAAATATGTAGAACGCTTTCTAGAATTCACTCCCCCCGGCACTCCCGTTTCGGCGAACTTCCTGGTTGAGCATGGGTATCTTTAAAGAGTGCTGAGTAGAAAGTGCTGAGTGCTGAGTGGGTTTCTCAGTGCTGAGTAGAAAGTGCTCAGTGCTGAGTGGGTTTCTCAGTGCGCTCGTTCCGAGTTCCGAGTGGGGAAGAAGGTGGGGGAAAATAGTGCTGAGTAGATAGTTACCAAGTTTCCTATCTCTTGTTCCCCAACTCCCAACTCCCAATTTCCTTCTTTCCCCCCATCCTCTTTTTCTAGCTTCTGATCTTAACGATCGGTAACTGATCGGTGGGGATCAGTTGTTTGGCGTTGGGATTTTTATCCACCGCTTGTTTAGCCTGGGGGTTGGCTTGGGCGGTTTGCATTGCGCCAACTAACTGAGCGAGGGCGTATTCAAGTTGCGCGCCCGGATCGAGGTAGGCCCAACCTTCGGCGGTGCGTTCGCGCATTTCAAAGTGTAAGTGAGGGCCTGTGGAGTTTCCGGTGCTACCCACGCGACCGATGACCGTTCCTTGTTTCACTTCTTCGCCCGGTTTGACAAAGATTTCTGACAAGTGAGCGTAGAGAGTTTCTTGGGTGGCTTTGTTGTGTTCGAGAACGACGGTTAAGCCGTAGCCGCCCATAAAATCGGCGATCGCAACTTGTCCCGCCAGTGCAGCCAGTACAGGCGTTCCCATCGGCGCGCCTAAGTCTGTACCCGAGTGGAAGCGGCTATCGCCAAAAATCGGGTGAACCCGCCAGCCAAAGATGGAGGTAATCGGAGCCGGAATGGATAGGGGGAACAGGATGCTCGTATTACCATTCCCTGGGCGACCGATGGGGCGGTTTAAGCCAAAATAGGCGCGGCTGCTGTTGGTGGTTCCTCCCAGTTGAATGCCGTTGGAGCTAACGGTAATGGGGCCGACTCTGACGCTCGGTTCGGCTGGTGCAATCGCCACTTCTTGATAGGTTGGCGCTTGACGCCCCGTCGAAGGCGCAACCGCTTGCACGATGGTCGGTTGAGGAATGCTGGGCTGTTTTTGATTTTCCGGCTTCCAGGTGGGAATGGGAGCCGATCCGCCGCCCGCCGGAGCAGGAGACTGAGCCACAGGTGCAGCAGAGGGTTGAGGAGAACTTGTTGCCCCTCCACACCCGGAAACGCTTTGACCCGCTTCAATCACCGTTTCACAACCCGTTGAGCGTTCCGATAAGATCACGCGGGTGGGTTCTTCGTAGGTGTGGGTTGCTGTTGCCCCTAAGCTGTAGTCAGTGTCGTCGATGTAAGCCCCATAGTCTTCTGCGGGTAAGGTCGGGGCGATGGGAGTCTGGGGAAGTTGATACTGTTCGGGATCGTACGGGGTTGCGGCTTCCGAAACTGATTCGACCGCCGGTGCAACTTCAGCAGGCGTCCATTCTGGCTCAACGGGTGCGGGGGCTGCAACTGGGGGGGAAACAGGTTCGCTATATTCAACTTGAGGTTCTACCGCCGGAGCTAATTCTATGACTGGGGGTAACTCAGAGGCTGAACTGTCGTAGGTGGCGTCTGGCGCTTGCGGTTCTGCCCAAACTAGTCCGCCGCTGAGGACGCTTAGCCCCCCCAGCCATCCCAGTCCTTGCATGAGCAAGGAACGTTGACTGAAAAAGCGCTTTTGAGAACGCAGGGTGTGAGAGTGTGATGGAGCGCTTACAAGAAGCGACTGGGATTTGGATTCACGGAGGTGTTGGTCGTTCATCCTGTTATCCTTGCTCATTTTTACCAGAGGAACCTCTATGATTTTTAGAAACTGTTAAGTCGAAGTCAACAGACGCACAGTATTTTTATAAGCTTCGGACGCTAACAAGCATTACTTAATATAGCCGAGACTGATTGTACCGGGATTTAGGTCAATTTCTGAGGAAGTTTGAAAATTTGTTGGTTCTAGACGCACGCGGAGTTGACCTGTCGGGGAAATGCCGATAATGATTCCTGGGGAACCGTTGACGGTGACAGGATGACCGAGATGGATCAGCAGTTGCTCGCAGCCCGATCGCAAGCTGTCTATTCCTTTCTGCATGGCGTATTGGTATCCGGAGATTATGCCTTCTAGAGCGATCGCACTTACGGTTTCTAAGTTCCAGGTTGACTGAATGTCATTTTCCTTGAACCAGGAAGCTAGGCTAATTCCGGTTTCGGGTACGGGGTTTGTCCAATTCAAGCCGACTCCAATGACGGCTTTGGTAATTTTCCCTTGACTCAGGCGGGTTTCGGTTAAAATTCCTCCCAGTTTGCGACCCTCCAAAACCAGATCGTTGGGCCATTTCAGTTGGACGGGTACCGCAGGCTGGCTTTGGCGCAAACTCTGGGCAATTCCCCAAGCGCTACATAGGGTTAACAGCAAGCTATTTTCCGGGGCGAGATCGGGGGTGAGGAAGAATGAAAGGTACAAACCACCAGGGGAAGATTGCCATTGACGGCCCCATTGTCCTTTACCAGAGTTTTGCGCCAGGGCAATAACCACGGTACCGGGTTTTGCACCCTGTTCGATCGATTCCCATAGGGTTTGATTGGTGGAGGCTAACTCCTGAAAGACTCTGATATCCAAGGGATAGAACGGTGAGTTCCGCACCATTGGAGAAAGGGCTTGTTCGAGGGTCTGAGGATTCATTGATGAGTTAGGATAGATTCGCTGAGGCTTTTCAGCACTGTGGTACCCGCTCCTCCCGTTAACACACTGAATGCCGACACACTTAAACTGATTATGCAGACTTGGCAATGGCATCATTGGAACGGGTTATCTTATCTGACTTGTAGCCTGCTCGAACCGTGGTTGCACGGTTTTTTTACTCGACAGTTTTCTCCGAAGCCACCGCGCCAACTGGTGACGGTGCTGGATGCGGAGGCTCGCGTTTATCGCGTTAAACAGGTACATGGCAACCGGGTGCTGAAAACGGGGAATATGCCCGTCGTGACGCATCACTTGCACGAAACTGAGGATATGTCAATTCATTTGCCCCAAGC
>JAAHGE010000569.1 GCA_010672635.1 Desertifilum sp. SIO1I2
TATCTGCAAAACTACTTTGAAGAACAAATCTTTCCCGTTCTCACCCCCCTAGCCGTCGATCCAAGTCACCCCTTCCCCTATATCTCCAATCTCAGCTTAAATCTTGCCGTCGTCGTCAAAGACCCAGAAACCAACGAAGAACTATTTGCCCGCGTCAAGGTTCCGAAAGTCCTTCCCCGGTTTGTTCCCTTACCCGAAAACCTCCAAGTTTATAGTAAAACTCAACCCACCCGTTGGACAGGCGTTCCCCTAGAACAAGTCATTGCTCATAACCTAGAATCCCTATTTCCTGGGATGAACATTCAAGAATATTACCCGTTTCGGATTACGCGGAACGCAGATTTAGCCGTAGAAGAAGACGAAGCCGATGACCTGATGCTGGCCATCGAACAAGAGTTACGCAAGCGCCGGATCGGTGGATCGGTTGTTCGCCTAGAGTTGCAGGCTGACACCCCAGAAAACGTGCGGAATATGCTCATGGGAGAAATGGGCCTAGCCGACATAGATGTTTACGAGTTAGAAGGGGTACTGGGACTCGGTGACTTAATGTGCTTTTTAGGCCTTCCCCTACCCGAACTCAAAGACGCCCCTTGGACGCCGGTTGTCCCTCCCCGGTTTCGGCGGATCGGCGAGTCAGAAAATGACCCTCTTAGCCCAGATGGGGATGAGTATAGCGATCTATTTTCCGCGATCCGCAAGCACGACTTCCTCCTGCATCACCCCTATCACTCGTTTTCTGCCACCGTGCAGCGCTTTATTACCCAAGCGGCACACGATCCGGACGTACTGGCGATTAAGATGACGCTGTATCGCACTTCAGGCGATTCTCCCATTGTGAACGCCTTAATTGCGGCGGCGGGAAATGGCAAACAGGTGGCCGCTTTGGTAGAACTTAAGGCCCGGTTTGACGAAGAGAATAATATTAACTGGGCGCGGAAGCTAGAAAAAGCAGGCGTTCACGTCGTTTATGGTTTGGTGGGGTTAAAGACGCATACCAAAGTGGTGATGGTGGTGCGGCGCGAAGGCGAACATATGCGGCGTTACGTCCACATTGGCACGGGAAATTATAACCCGAAGACTGCGCGACTTTATACCGATTTAGGGTTATTGAGTTGTCGCGAAGAGTTGGGGGCAGATTTAACGGATTTATTTAACTTCTTGACGGGGTATTCGCGGCAGCGATCTTACCGGAAGTTGTTAATTGCACCTGTGAATTTGCGCGATCGCATTATTGCTCTGATTCGCCGCGAAATCGACCATCGGCAAAATGGTTCCCACGCCCGGATCGTTGCCAAAATGAACGCTTTAGTCGATCCGCAAATTATCGCAACCCTCTACGAAGCCTCTCAAGCTGGGGTGCAAATCGATTTAATTGTACGCGGGATCTGCTGTCTGCGTCCGGGTGTAGAAGGCGTCAGCGAAAATATCCGCGTCATTAGCGTTGTCGGACGCTTTTTAGAACATTCCCGCATCTACTATTTCCACAATAACGGTCAGGAGGAAATTTTCATCGGCAGCGCCGACTGGATGCCACGCAACCTCGATCGACGGGTAGAGGCGATCGCACCTGTAGAAGATCCCGAAATTGCCCAAGATTTATTTGAAATTCTGGGAATTATGCTCTCCGACAACCGCCAAGCCTGGGAGTTACAATCTGATGGCAGCTACATTCAGCGCCATCCCCCTGAAGGCACCCCAGAACAAAGTTCTCAGCAAATCTTGATGGATATCGCCCTCAATAGCTAATCGCTTTCACTCTCCCCTCTGGGGAAGAGGGTGGGGGGAAAGAGTGCAAAGTTCCGAGTTCCGAGTTCCGAGTGGGGAAAAGAGTGGGGGGATGGGGAGGTGGGGAGGTGGGGGGATTCAAGAGTGCTAAGTTGAAAGTGCTGTTGTGCTAAATTCCGTTTAGCCGCGTTCTCTGGCTAGCTTCTGTGCAACCGCGTGCTGAGTAGGGAAACAAGTGCGCTTCGTTCCGTAGCTTGCACGCTCAGTAACAGTATGGCGAGTAGGTATCGAAAACAATAGCCGATCCCCCCATCTCCCCATCCCCCCTAGCGCAACGGCCCGGCTAAGATGACTTCAGAAATGGCGTTAGTCACTTCTAGGGGATGTTCTTGGGCGAGTTGGGCGTACCATTGCTGGGTGAGGTTGGGTTCCTTTCCGTGAATTTTTTCGGCACGCTTGCGGGCTTTTTGAACGACGAGGTTGGCTCGTTGCTTGCGTTCTTGTTCGTAACGCAGGAGGGCGTCTTTAACGCTGATATTGGTGGAAATGAGGTAGTTCGCCAGAACGAGGGCGTCTTCCATTGCTTGACAGCCGCCTTGTCCTAGGTCGGGGCAGGTGGCGTGGGCGGAGTCGCCGAGAAGGGCAACGCGATCGCGCACGTAGCGGTCAATCGGGCCGACATCGTGGATTTCTGGGCGGGCGACTTCTGTAGGATCGATGCGATCGATCAGCAGTTGTACGGGTTTTGCCCAGCCTTGAAAGTGCTGTCGGAGTTCGGCTTGGTAGGTTTCGGGGTTGGCGGGGGTGCCTTTGGGGAGAGGAACGTCAAAGAAGAAGTAGAAGCGATCGCCCCCCACGGGCATCATGGAGGCGCGTTTGTGTTCGCCAACGTAAACGATCCAGGTGTTTTTTGGGGCTAAATATTCATCGGCAGTGACTAGACCATTCCAGTTAATATACCCTCCATACTGCGGTTCGACGGTTCGACCCACCACGTACTCCCGGATGGCGGAACGGATACCATCGGCAGCAATCACTAAATCTCCGGTAGCGCGATGTCCGTTGGCAAATACGGCGGTGGCGCTGGTTTCGGTTTGCTCGACACCAATACACTCACAACCGAGGTTTACGGATTCGCCAAACCCCTCTAAGAGGATGTTTTGCAAGTCGCGACGGGCAACCGGATAAGGGCGCTGTCCCACTTGGGTCATTAAGGGATTTAAGTCGATGTCGTTGAGCAGTTCTCCAGTATGAGAGCGATACTGCATTCGATCCATTTGACCGCCAATAGTGGCGATTTGCTCTCCTAATCCCAAACGGTTTAAGATTTTGACACCGTTCGACCACAGGGAGATTCCCGCGCCCACCGGACGGAGTTCTTGGACGCGATCGTAGACTTCAACTACGTATCCGGCTTGCTTGAGGGCGATCGCGGCGGTTAATCCTCCAATGCCAGCCCCAACAATAATCACTTTTAACTTTTGCATCCCACTTGCCTCAATCTTTAGATGTTGGTTGGCTTTACCAACAAGTTTAGGGGCGAATGACAAGTTTGGTTCGCCAGTTCTTTTTTCTTTTGTATTCTGTATACATTGTTGCGAAAATCAGGAATTTTCTGTAACCAAAGTTACAAACCTCAACCCCACCCGCCGAATTGCACTCCTTCCCGAATAGACGAGAAAGTTAGAGAAGACTCAGGCGTGAGTGCGGATAGTCGCGTAGGTTGGGTTGAGGCACGAAACCCAACAACAGCCAGGATTGTGTTGGGTTTCACTGCGTTTTACTAGCTAAAATATGGGA
>JAAHGE010000057.1 GCA_010672635.1 Desertifilum sp. SIO1I2
TCCGGGCGAACGGATCGCGATCGCCCGGTGGCGTATATTTACAAGCATTGGTTAACAGTTCGCTGATAATGCCTTCTAGGGTTTCTGGTTCAGTATGGACGATCGGCAGATGGGGAGCGAGTTCGAGGTGTAGCGTCTGGTTGCGATGGGTTGCCCGTTCCCGAAAACGTTCTACAGCTTGAGATAAGCAGAACTCTAAGGCAAGGGGTTCTAAGTTTAAATGAGTGCGATCGCGATCGAGGCGCTGCCATTCTAGCAAGTCGTTAATTAACCTCAATTCCCGCTGCCATTCATCTTGGAGGATTTTGAGATAATGTCCGACTTTACTCGACGTTTTTGAATCCCCATTGTCCAACAAACCCGCCCTCGATAGCTGAATATTCAGCATCTGGATCGCCACCTTCATATTGGTCATGGGGGTGCGTAACTCATGCTGCACGCTGCTCATAAACTCGTCTTTGAGGCGATCGAGCTTTTGAAGTTCTTGCACCTGCGCTTGCGAGGCTTGGTAGAGATGGGCTTGGCGTAGAGCGATCGCGCATTGGTTGGCCACCTGTTGCACCAGGCGCACCTCTAGCTCGCTAAACGCATAATCCATCTGATGCACCAACCACAAATCGCCCAATACCCCTTGATCGTCAAAAATTGGACACGCCAGCATCACCACTCGCCCCCGAACGGGGTTCGGTTCGATCGAACAAAATTGACAATACTGACCGTGCAATAATTGATCGTAAAGTTCGCGAAAATTATCGAGATGAGCCACTCGTCCCAAGGAAGCGGGGATGCCCTTAGCGTATTCGTAGTAAATGGTTGAAGTCCCTTCTTGCAGATTGTAGAGCGACGTATTGCAGCCATTGACTTGCAGTCCAAGGGCGAGTTCTTCGACGGCGGCTTGCAAAATCTGATTTTCGTCTAGGGAGTCGCGAACCTTATCGGCGATCCGTTTGAGCATCGCTTCAAACTGGAGGGCGCGTTGCAACTGGGCGGTGCGTTCTTGCACCTGACGCTCTAGGGTGAGATTGAGGGTTTGAATATTGTGGTAAAGTTCCGATTGGTGAATGGCGATCGCCACCCGTTGCGCGAGTTGTTCGAGTAAGTCAATTTCCATCATTTGCCAGGTTCTAGGAGTGCTGCATTGATGAACCATCAACAGCCCCCAAAGCCGATTTCCGGAGGAATTCTCCGACGCCGATGCATCGCCGATCCATAACGGCGCGACGAGCTTGGCTTTCACCTGCAATTGCTCTAGAAAGGCAATCTGTGAAGACGTTAACCTCGCCTGGTAAATATCGTTAATTGCCCAAACCGGACTGCCATAATCGGAATGCAAGTCGTAAATTCGGGGTAATAAAACTTCGTAGCCTTGAGATTGAGAGGTTCCCGAACCCGCAGATTCCACAACCACTGCGCCGCGAGTTTCTCCTTGAATCTGATAAATCAGCACCCGTTCGGCTTGCAGCGAGTGGCGCACCTCTTGCACGGTGGTTTCTAGAATTTCATCTAAATTGAGCGATCGCCGAATTCGTTCTTGCATCGATCGTAACAGGCGTTCGCGCTGCAACAGTTGCTGAAGGGCCAGTTCTGCCTGTTTGCGGGTGGTAATATCGGTTAACACTCCCATCACGCCGACAATCTCACCTTGCTCGTTCTTTAAAGGAGCAGTAGACAGGGTAACATCAATGACAGACCCATCTTGGCGCTGTCGGGGTAATTCTAAATTTTTAAAGACTTTGCCCTGTAAGGCTTGATTGAAGAGAACTTCCCCTTGTTGCTCAAACTCCGGGGGGACAATGGGTAAAGGTTTAGCCAATACTTCGGCTTGCGTCCAGCCAAAAATGTCTTGAGCGGCGTGATTCCAAGTTTTCACCCGTCCTTGACGATCTAGGGTAATGATCGCTGCCGGGGAAGAGTCAATTAACACTTCTAGCGCTTCATTCGTTTCGCGCAAGGCGGCTTCGGTGCGGCGCAGTTCGGTGCGTTCGCGGCGCAGTTGCCAATTGGCTTGAGCTAGTTCTTGGGTGCGTTCTTGAACTTTGAATTCCAATTCTTCATTCAGGCGCGACAGTCGCATTTCTGCCAGTTTCGCGCGGGTAATGTCGCGTCCAACGGCTTGAATTTCAACGACTTGGCCGTGGGGGTTGCGAATGGCGTATTTTTCCCAACCAATCCAGCGATCGCCCTGAGCGGTAATCACGCGCTGCTCTAAACTGAGACGATAGGGGGGAGCCTGAAGAATTTCAATGGTTTTCAGGGTTTTGAGCAAATCTTCGTCGTGGATCAGCGTTAGAAAGATGCAACCGATCAGTTCTTCCCGGCGTTTCCCAAAAAAATGACAGTAGGCGTCATTGACAAAGGTAAAGTGACCTTGGAGATCGAGGCGAATAATTAAGTCTTGTTGAGATTCGATGATGCCTCGATAGCGTTCCTCGCTCTCGCGCAGGGGAACTTCCTGCTGGCGACGGGCGATCGCGCTTCCCAAACAATCTAAAAGGGCGATCGCGCTTTGGCAAGCCTCGCCCCGCAGCGGATTTTCAGCCGTAGAACCCAACAGCAAACGCAGGCAACCCCAAGGCCGATCGTCTACTTGAATGGGGACGATCCAAGCGGTTTGAGCCTCACCTGAGAGTGAGGGTTCCACCCACGGATGAGCGGCTGAGGGGACAAATAGGCGATCGCGCCATTGCGGGCTAAGGGGGAATGAATCCGACCCAGCACCGGCTAAAGTGACGGGTTCGGGGGCAACCCAAGCAGCGCGCTGATGAATTTGCTCGTTCTCTAGCTGATAGACGATAACCTGACTAGCATTTAAAGCCAGCCCAATCTGCTTTAAAGCTTGAGAAATCGCACCAGTCGCGTCGGGGTTTTGGAGCAACCCAGAGGTGGCTTCAACCAGATCGTGAATGATGCAATCCTGCGGGTTTTCCGTCATGTGTAGCTTTAGGCAAAAACGAGTCTAGACGCCAACGAGGTAGCAAGATTCACCCATTTTAGATGAGCCTTCTGCTTCAAGCATCACGCACAAGACAGAGAAGCCGTTGAGCCTCAGTTTTTCGACGGATGCGAACCGCTCATACTCGCCGCTTTTGGCGAGCGATTGCCCGAAACCTGAGCCAGTCGCTCGGCAATTTGAGGATCGTACAGGCGCAAATAGTTCCAGTAATTGCCAAAAACTGACTTAACATAGCCCTTAGTTTCTGGGAAGGGAATTTTTTCCACAAACTCATCGGGATCTCTCAACCCCATGCGTTCCACCCACTGGGACACATTGCCCGGCCCAGCATTGTAGCTGGCAACGGCTAACAGCGAGTTATTGTTATATTCCGAATGGGTGAAATCCAAATACCAAGTTCCCATCTTGATATTGTCTTCTGGCTTTTCTAGCTGATAATTTTTCAGATTGATGCGTTCGGCTACCCATTCGCCGGTTTCTGGCATAATCTGCATCAGCCCCGTGGCACCTACTACTGATTTAATTTGCGGCATAAATCGCGATTCTTGACGAATCAACGCCACCACTAATAACGGATTGAGTTGACGCTCTCCAGACCAGTTTAAAATCGGTTCGAGATAGGGGAAGGGGTACAACGCGTGCCAGTAAGCAGGCTGTTGGCGCAGAATTTCCACCTGGGATTTCTCTTCCGGGTTGTCGCGCCACTTCAGGCTATCCACCATAAACAGGGCATCAATATGATCGCCAACCCCCAAGCGCATTAAGCCATCAGTAAACTGTTCGGCGACGCTCGGTTCCATTGCGTTCTCAAATTCCACTTGCCACAGCGCCCAAGCTTCGGCATCTTGTCCAATTAGATAGAGTTCTCTGAGGGTTTCGGAGCCGACGGGCAACGCGGGACGTAAGGGCAAGCGATCGACGTTGGGGCTAACTTTCCGCACCGAGTTAAAATCGCCCACATTCCAGCCTAAGAACACCGCAGAGCGCCAAGCATAGTAGGTTTCGGGATAGCGACTGAGGACATATTCAAAGGCGGCGTCTGCATCTGACTGTCGTCCGAGTTTTTGCGCCCATTTGCCGACCCAAAAGGCGGCTTCAGGAGCCAGCTCGCTATCGGGGTTTTCGGTGGTGACTTGGCGGGCCCATTCCCAAGCGCCCGCAATGTCATTCGATTCGGCCCGCTTGCGAGCCACTCCCCAGCGCATTTGAGCAGCGGTTTCTGAGTCGCTGTACTGGCTTAAAATCGAGGTTCTGGCTTGATGGGCGGATTGATAGTTAGCCAGTCCCTCAAGTACGCGAGCTTTCTCCAAAAGGGCTTCAGCGGCTTTGTTGGGAAATTTCTTAATGACGGTATCGAGGTAGCCAATGGCATACTGAGATTCTGAAAGCGTGGCCAGGTGGATCAGACCTTGCGGCGTTTCGGGGGCATCGGGAAACTCGCTGACAAATCGGCGGTAAGCATTGCGGGCGGCTTCATTTTTATCGCCGAGTTGCAAGCCTCTAGCAGCTCGGTAGGCATTGCGGGCGGTGGAGGGGGCTTTGAGGTAGGCTTCTCCGGCTTCTGCGTAGGCTTGGCGCTCCCAGTAACCGAAGGCGATCGCTTCCCAGTCTTCGGGGGTGAGTTGGTCGCGATACTGAAGGATCAGGCGGCTGAGGATTTCGGGGTATTCGCTTTTGTGCAATCCATGTCGGGCAACCAACAGCAGTAACGGGAGTTGGTTGGGGTTTTGTTTGAGTTGAGTGAGGGCAATGTCAACGGTGCGCGGGTAGGCGGGAAACTCTTCAACGGCGCGGTTCCAATATTGCGGATCTTGTTGACCGAGGGCGTAGAGGGCTTCAACCACAATCGGTTCTCGGCTATGGCGATTGAGGAGTTCTTCCCAGGTGGATTGGGCTTGAGGGCGATCGCCCTTCATTTCGTAAGCTTGGGCGCGCCGGTAGAGAATGTAGGGAGCGAGCAGGCTGTAGTCTCGCTCTAGACCTTCGAGTAAGGCTAATGCCGCGTCGGGTTGCTGCTGGGCGAGTAAATCTGAGGCAAGCAGCAGGCGGGCGCGGGGGCGATCGCTCGATTGCGTATCTTGGGCGATCGCACTCAACTGGGCGGCTCGCTCCTGGGGCAAGCGCTGCACCAACTCAGGAATCATTGAGGAGGCAGCTAAGGGCGGTGCTAGTTTTAACTGGGTCTGAGGAGATGGGTTAAAAATTGACCACGAGGTCACTTGTTCCCAAAATCGACTGCCGAATGATGTTTTTTGCAGGGTCGTGCCTAGCATCAGAATGCCTAGACTCGTTCCTGCTAACCAAACTACTTTATTGTTTTGTCTCTTCCGCTTCAACATTGCTCTTCACATCGAAGGTCTAAGTTGATCCCCTTGAGACTTTAACATTGATCCCAATGTTCTAGCCGTAGGTGTTTTTTCCTAAATGCGGGGTCAAGCCAAGGCTTCTGGGCCTGGAAAAAATTTATTCTTGAATTTTGATCGATACTGTTACATAAAGAAAGGAGCCAAAAGGATGAAATTTCAAGCTACGAACACCCCCCGGACTCAATGGACGGGAGACGCTCTAGCCCTCGGTTTTTTTGAAGATGCCGTGGAACTGAGCGGCGATTTAACCGAACTCAACCAACAATGGGAAGGGCTTTTGCAAGAAATCATTGAAGAAGCTGACTTCAAAGGAAAAGAGGGCAGCTCGACCGTTGCGCGAGTGGGCAGTCGCTTCAACGTTCGCAAACTGATTTTGGTGGGTTTAGGCAAATTAGAATCCTTGAAGTTAGACAATATTCGTCGGGCGGCGGCGACTGCGGCGAAAACGGCGAAAAAAGAACGATGCAAAACGCTCGGACTCAGTTTGCCTTCTGGCAATAGCGATCCGGCTGCAATTGCCCAAGCAATTGTTGAGGGAGTTGAGTTAGCCTTGTACCAGGATAACCGCTTTAAGTCCGAACCCGAAGAGAAAACTCCCCAACTCGAACAAGTTGATTTGTTAGGATTCACTGGCCAGGAAGCGGCGATTCAACGGGGCGAACAAATTTGTGCGGGGACGTTTTTAGCGCGTCAATTGGTGGCTGCGCCCGCGAATGCAGTGACGCCCATTACCCTAGCAGAAACCGCTCAGGCGATCGCCGACGAGCATGGACTGCACTTAGAAATTTTGGAGCGAGAAGCGTGCGAACAACTGGGGATGGGCGCATACTTAGGGGTGGCTCAAGCCTCGGATTTGCCCCCCAAATTTATTCACCTCACCTACAAGCCTCAAGGCACCCCGCGCCGCAAGTTAGCCATTATTGGCAAAGGCTTAACTTTCGACTCCGGGGGTCTGAATATCAAAGGGGCGGGTAGCGGGATTGAAATGATGAAAACTGATATGGGAGGCGCGGCGGCCACCTTGGGCGCAGCGAAAGCGATCGCCCAAATCCAGCCGGATGTGGAAGTTCACTTCATCTCTGCCGCTACCGAAAATATGATTAGCGGTCGGGCAATGCACCCTGGAGATATCCTGAAAGCCTCTAATGGCAAAACGATCGAAATTAACAACACCGATGCTGAAGGGCGTTTAACCTTGGCTGATGCCCTGGTGTTTACCGAAAAACTGGGGGTGGATGCGATTGTCGATTTGGCAACGCTCACCGGGGCCTGCGTGATTGCTTTGGGCGATCGCATTGCTGGGTTGTGGACGGCTGACGATGGACTGGCGGCGGAATTGCTGCAAGCCGCAGAAACGGCCGGGGAAAAATTCTGGCGGATGCCCTTAGAAGAGCAATACTTTGAGGGCCTCAAATCGCCAATTGCCGATATGAAGAATACCGGGCCGCGTCCGGGAGGAGCAATTACGGCGGCACTCTTTCTCAAACAATTTGTCAAAGAAACCCCTTGGGTGCATTTAGACATTGCAGGGCCCGTATGGTCGGATAAGGAAAATGGCTATCATCCCTCCGGTGCAACGGGTTTCCCGGTGAGAACTTTGGTGAATTGGGTTGTGAGTTAAGCGGCTGCGATCGCGTTCTATGGGTTGGATCGGGCGTTCAGCCTCTCCCCCTTTCGCTAATCTAGTTTTCTGGTATCGCTTTTGCAACCAAAGTCACGAGCAATATCGGGCAACTTGGCAGCCCCTACATCAACTCGTTTCCCCCTTCAAGCGGGCCAGATTAGCCCTCTTGGGGAGGGGTAGCTGAGTCGAAGAACGGTTAAGCGGTCGCAAAGAAAATCAAGAAATAATTGATACTTTAAGGAAGGTGAGAATACTACTTTTGCTGACTAGCGCTAAAAAAACTAACCTAACTGGTTTTTGACTCAGCACTCAGCACTCAGCACTCAGTCCTTTGCAAGAGAACTCAAGAGGCAAACTGGGCAACCGTAGCAATCAGTTGAGCCGGATCGACGGGTTTGGCAAGGTGGGCTTGAAATCCGGCTGCGAGAGCCGCTTGCTGATTGCGTTCTCCGGCATAGGCCGTTAAAGCGATCGCCTGAATTTGCGCCTCTTGCGGAACCGATCGCGATCGCACTTGACGCATCAGCGCATAACCATCCATATCGGGCATACCAATATCGCTAATCAGTATATTCGGTTGCTTGTGGCACAGTGCCGACAGCGCCGCGATCGCCGAAGCCACCTCCGTCACATTCGCCCCCGCTTCTCGGAGGACAAAAGCAATAAACTCTCGCGTATCGGGATCGTCATCCACCACCAAAATCTCAATCCCCTTGTGGGTAGCGATAGTCAATCTGAATTCCCTTAGATTCTGCGGCCAAGCGTACCGTTTCAATCGCCGCTTCAACCGCACTGGCAAGATGCACCGGGGTAATCTGCAAGCTCATTTTTCCGCGCAAGATCCGAGAAACATCCAGCAAGTCTTCCATCAATTGGGCTTGCAGTCTGGCATTGCGTTCAATCGTCTCTAGCGCTCGATGTAGCGTGGACTCATCGCATTTGCGCGATCGCAATAACTGCGCCCAACCTAAAATGGGGTTAAGCGGCGATCGCAACTCATGGGATAGCACGGCTAAAAACCATCCTTAATCCGATTTGCCGCTTCTGCCTCCGCCCGCGCCGCTTGTTCTTGTTGCAATAACTGTCCGCGTTCGGCTTCTAGCTGCTTTTGTTGCTCAATATCGGTACAAGTCCCAAACCACCTCACCGCCTGCTGTTGGTCGTTTTTCAGCGGAATGCCCCGAACTAAAAACCAGCGATAGCTGCCATTGGCTTGTCTGATGCGGTGTTGAGCCTCGTAGAAGGTACTGTTTTGAGTGGCCGCTTGCCATCGTTGTGTTTGAGTTTGCCAGTCTTCTGGGTGAACGATGGATTCTCAGCCCAATTGCTGCATCTGTTCGAGATTCAAACCCGTATACTCGCAAAACTTTTGATTGATATATTCAGTTCGATCCTCAGAAGTCGCAATCCAAACCAGTTGAGGAATGGCTTCTGCTAAAACTCGGTAGCGCCGTTCGCTTTCTTGCAAGGCGTCTTCAGCCCGTTTGCGATCGGTGATATCAAAAGACATCCCCGCAATCAATCGCTGGCCAGAAGCATCCACAAAGGGGAATTTTAACGCCATCCAACTATGTTCGCCATCCTCATGCAGAAAGCGTTCTAGGCGTTCTACAGGCTGATTGGTTTTTAAAACCTCTAAGTCCGTGTCTCGAAACAGTTGAGCGTATTCAGCATCGATCAGTTCAAAATCGGTTTTGCCAATCAACTCTTCTAAAGAACGCCCCGTTAAGCGAGTACCGATGGCATTGACATAGACATAGCGTCCCTGTTCGTCCTTAATATATGCACAACCGGGTACATATTGCATAAAGCTTTCAAACAACGCCCGACTTTCTCGTAAGGCAAGTTCGGTTTGCTTGCGATCGCTAATATCATTGATCAAAACAACAAACCCCTCAACCTCGCCGCGATCGTTGATATGGGGCGTATAACTCACGCTAGCATAGCGCCTTCCCTCCCTTAGAGTGAGTTGCGTTTCAAAATTTACCGATTCCCCAGCTAGGGCTTGTTCGACATAGGGGAGAATACCTTGGTAAGCTTCGTCGCCCATCATTTCGCCGATATGAGTGCCATAGAATTCTGCACCAGAACATCCAAACCATTGTTCGTAACTGCGATTGTTAAAGCGGTAGCAGCGTTGGCGATCGACATAGGAAATTAAAGCCGGGACTGCATTGGTAATGAGGCGCAATTCTTCTTCTCGGCGGCGCAAGGCTTCTTCGGCTCGCTTGCGTTCCATAAATTGACCCATTTGACTCCCCATTGCCAGCATCATCTGGAGTAGGTCTGCTTGGGGTTCTAGAGGGCGATCGCTAAAACACTCAATCACACCTAAGCGTTCATCGCCAAGCAAAATTGGAAATCCGAAAGCGGTTCGCAGTTGAGCTGGCGCTGCGGATCTAGCTTTTAAGCGATTTTCGTGGGGTGGAGAATCTGCGCGCGCATCAAGCATCAAGGGTTGGCCGCTGCTCCAGACCCTTCCGGGAAGCCCAACACCTGGCGCAAAGGTCATGCGTTGGCTGGTTTCGATCAATTCTTGTAAGTCAATCTGGGGGGCTTGCCAGTGATTGACGTAGCGTAGAACGTTAGTTTCGCGATCGACACTCCAAACAATACCCAATTGCCAATCGAGTGTTTTGCATAAGGATTGCAAAATAGCAGGGGCCGCATCGCTAAAATGGGTGGCTTCAGCTAAAACGCGCACGACTGCATACTGGGCTGCTAGCCGCCGTTCCATCTCGCGGCGATCGCTCAGGTTGATGGCAAAGAAAAAACCGCTGTCAGAGGTATCGCTAAAGGACGCACCGCCCACCAGAATGGGCACGCGATGACCGTCTTTGTGAATATATTCTTTCTCGAAGGAGCCGACCACACCTTTCTGGCTAATACTGTCTAGCATGAGTCGATCGAGTTCGCGGTATTCGGGGGGCGTGAGATCGGACCAGCGAATCTGTCCAGTTTCTAGCTCTTGTTGAGTGTAGCCGATGATTTCTAAGTTGGCTTCGGGTTGTGAAAAGAGGCGTTCGGAAAGGGTGGGGGATGCCGAGGGAGTGAGGGTGGCAAAAACGCCAATTGGGCGATCGCCCTCATCCCAAAGCGGACTATAGGATGCGCTGAAATGACCGATCGAGAAGCAGCTATCTTCTGTGTGGTGGGGTTGCCCAGCGATCAAAACTTGTTCGATAGACGGGTGAATTGCTTCTCCTATGGGGGTTGGATAGGCATTCAGAGATTGCCCCAAGGGCATCAACAGGTGTTCTCCCAGGAGGTTACAAAGGGCTTCGTTGTAAAAGAGCAAGCGATCGCCGCCCCAAACCATCAACATGGGACAGGGGGAGTTGAGCAGGATGCTTAAGGTATTTTTGAGGCTTGGCGAATCAGCTTCGCTATTGCCCAGAGATGCTGATGACCAGTGATGCGAGCCTACCTGTATTTTTATATCGCTATCTATCGTAAACCGATTGACTGGCGGCATTCGCTTATCGTTATCTAACACTCCAGTTGACTCCCAATGGGGGTTTTCTCCCTATGGTATGAGGCTAACATCTTTCTCTAGGTGGAAGAATATGGCACTCGATACGGGTAAATAATCTACCTGTGGAAGGAAATCCCCTTTGTCCAAAACGACGAGGACAGGCTTATCGGATGTTGGGTTCAAAGCTTAGAGAGGACTTGAATCAGATATTGGCTGAGAGTGTAGGCATCAACGCCGAGTTCGGTGCGTTGTTGGGCGGCTAGAATTCCGGCTTGGGCGTGCCACCACGCAGCGGTAGCTAAGGTATTTTCTAAGGGAAGTTCGCGGGTTTGGGCTTGGGCTAAGAGTCCGCCTAAGAGTCCGGTGAGTACGTCGCCGCTTCCCCCTCTAGCGAGGGCGGGGGTACTTTCGGGAATTACCCAGATGGAGCCGTTGGGATGGGCGATCGCCGTTCGGCTACCTTTGAGTAAAATAATGGCGTTGCTCTGTTGGGCGGCGGTGGTGACGGCACTGAGGCGATCGCCTTTGATTTCGGGGAATAATCGCTTAAACTCCCCGGCATGAGGTGTTAAGACGGTGATGGCGCGACGTTTGGCGAGGGTTGCTATGGGGTTGAGTTGGGCGAGTATATTTAGGCCATCGGCATCGATGACGAGGGGAGTCTCGGTATCTAGCAGGGTTTCGACTAAGGAAGGGACTTCTGGGGTTAAACCAGGACCGAGCGCGATCGCATTATAAGATTCTAGCTGAACCCTTTTTGGCAATTGCGCGATCGCCCCTTCTGCGGTTTCGGGACAGCCAATGGTGAGGGCTTCTGGTAACTGAGCAACAACTATGGGTTTGAGAGATTCGGGAACTGCAATTGAGAGCATCCCCACGCCGCTTCCCCGCGCCCCTAAACCCGTTAGAATTGCCCCGCCTGCATATTTCCGGGAACCGCAAACCACTAATAAGTGCCCCTCTTTATACTTATGCGTTACGGGGGGACGCGGTAGCGGCAAATTTGCCTTAACCGTGGCGGCGGTGACTCGATGCAGGCGCGGATGTTTGCCTAAAACCGCCTCAATATCCGCCCAGGGGATATCAAAATCAATGAGTTCGGCTTTGCCAATATACGCGATCGCGGCATCCTGAAGAAACGCCAGTTTCCATAACCCCAAACAGAAGGTATGGGTTGCCCGAATAGCGGTTCCTAAGACTTCCCCTGTATCGGTATGAATTCCCGATGGGATATCAATACTGACGATGGGTTTTTCCCCGTCATTGAGCGTCTCTACTAGCTGTGCTAAATTGCCCGAAATTTCTCGTTCTAAACCAAAGCCAAACAAGCCATCAATAATCAGATCGCACTCCGATAAAGCCTCAACCGATTCCAACTCAACAATTCCTAAAGCCCTTGCATAGTTAAAATGTTGCTGAGGTAATTCTTTAAATTGATTCAGCGGATGATATAAACAGAGATCGTATCCTTGAAAATGCAGTTCTCTAGCAACAACTAAAGCATCGCCTCCATTATTTCCCGGCCCCACCAAAACCCCAATTTTTGCTCCAGGCTTGAATGCGAATTGAGTCAATATCTGTTCTTTTAAGCGATGAACGATTAAAAGCGCAACTTTTTCCATTAAAGCGGCCACAGGCATACCGGCATCAAAGAGCCGATCTTCAATTTCGCGCATTTGAGTAGCGCTGACCGCAATTTGGTGAAGGTGTTGATCTCGAAGGGGGGGATCGGCGAACATAGCTTCAGTCTAGCAAACGATTCTAATTTATCATTTTTTGCAAAAATCTTGTTTCTCGAATAAGCCGATTGAAAGCATTTTAAGTAACTACTCAAATAAGCTTATAGCAAGGCTTTGACCGTTGATAACGCGAGCTTTTGTCCGCTTGATTTTAACACTTCTATCGAGAGGGTTATACCCAAGGGGAGAGGAATCTACAGGTTTATAAACGCTAACGTGCTTTACTAGAATCTCCAAAAGCTGGATGTTGACAGTTAAGACTCCCAATCAAATGATTGGGGGTTTTTGTTCTGAGATTGCCGATAGCTAGAACGGAAGAGGTGAGTATGTTCGGGATGATAGAGACGAGAACGGGATGATGAGTGAGAATTTAAGACCGGACTGATGATGTAGAGCGTGGTGCGATATAAATTTTCCGCTTCTGTCACCTGTGCCATTTCTGCTAGAGGGACAATGCAAATTTTTTCATCTGGCCATCCTAGACGAAAACAAATGGCTACGGAGGTTTCCGCCGGATAGTGCTGCATCAATTTAACTTGGGCCGCAGCAACATGACGGGCGCTTAAATATAAGCATAAACTGGCTTGATGGGCGGCCAGGGAGGCGAGTTCTTCTGAGTCGGGTACGGCGGAGGCACGACCGCTAATCCGAGTTAGGATAATCGTCTGGACGAGATCGGGAACGGTTAATTCAACATTCAGTTTAGCCGCAGCCAGTTGAAAGGCACTAATGCCTGGAATAATTTCAAAGGGAATATTCGCGGCAGCCAGCGCTTGCATTTGCTCAAAAATGGCACTATAGAGGCTCGGATCTCCAGAATGCAGGCGTACGACAGAACGCCCTTGCTGGACGCGTTCAATCGTGAGAGGGAGAATTTCTTCTAAGGTCATACTCCCGGTGCAAATTTGTTCGGCATCGGGGCGAATTCCCTGTAAGATTTGCCGGGGAATGAGAGAGTCAGCGTATACAATCGTATCAGCTTGGGCTAAGAGTTTCTGGGCTTTAACCGTCAGTAAGTCAGGATCGCCGGGGCCTGCTCCAACAATATACACCGCAGGCTGAAGTCGGTTTGAAGAAGGCAAGATATCTTGCCCAAGGCTTTCGCAATTTGGTCCCATTGAAAATCGTGACCCGTCTTGATTAAAGTTTTCCGGATGCACCTAACTCCCTTAGAAGAAATGATTGGTAGATGCACCCTGATCCATACCCTGGAGGCTAACTCCAGGGCTTCTTTATTTTGACCGAGAATGACTCGATTGCAACGTGGAACCTGCATCTGTCTCTCGATGGGAGACGACATCCGGTAAGGGACGACGCAGCAGATATAACCACCCTAACCCTGTCAACCCGATCGCGATCGCACCTAAGCTCACCAATTGAGCAATCCGCAAGGGACCTAACATTAAACTATCGGTACGCAACCCTTCAATCCAGAAGCGTCCCAGGCTATAGCCAATTAAGTAAAGCAGAAAAATGGTACCGAGTTTGAGGTGCGGTTTGCCCTTTAACCCTCGCATAAACAAGAGCAGCAACAGCGCAAAGATGGCCAGATTCCACAGCGACTCATAGAGAAAGGTGGGATGAAAATACTCGAAATTCACCAAATCTGGGGGACGCCGCGCTAGGGGAATATAGAGTTTCCAGGGTAAATCAGTGGGGGCCCCAAAGGCTTCTGAGTTGAAAAAGTTGCCCCACCGTCCAATCGCTTGGCCTAAAATCAACGAAGGCGCGACTAGATCGGCCAGTTGCCAGAACGGGACTTTTTGTAAGCGGGCAAAGATTAAAGTTGCGATCGCGCCTGCAATAATCGCCCCATGAATTGCAATCCCACCGCGCCAAA
>JAAHGE010000570.1 GCA_010672635.1 Desertifilum sp. SIO1I2
TGCGGAATTACTGGAATGAATAGATGAGCTTGAAGAATCCGGGATGCTTATAACTTAAATGGTCTTTCCCTAAGAGTCAATCTTGGAGCTTTGGAGTTGTTAGGAATTCCTAGCAATAATCAGCCCCAAGCTTTAGCTTTAAAAAATCTCGCCAACTGATAACTCCAGGCAAGATCATCGATTATAAAGAGTTTGAGGAAATCCCGAACGTTGAGTCTTTACCAATCTTTAAGGAATGCGACCCATCTTAACTGCCATTTATTCCGAGCAGCATTTTGCAAAAAACAGTAATTTTTAGCAAAAATTAGGTCAATTTCACGGCAATCTTCAGGGGCGAAAAGGCACTAATGGATCGATACCACAGTTCTCTCAGAAATCTTGTAACAAAAATTTCATTTAGGAAAGATTAGATTCCCAGTGAATAAACTCGCAGTTATCTAGCTTCAGCAACATGGCTTTGGCTTGACGCCACCACTGGGAACCGCCCGCCCAAATCCGCGAGGGTAAATGTCCTGCCGGGGCTTTGCGACTGTAGGCGATCCCCTTACCAGAGGTGTGGGTATTGTAAACGGGCCAACCGACGCGATCGCAAAACCGGACGTAATCTTCCTCAACTTCAGTAAAAATTCGGCATTGAACGCTAAAGCCAAAATGCCCTTCGCTGTACTTTTGCCATAACAGATCGATAATTTGCAAGTCTTCGCAGGGTAATTTGGCAGTATCCGCACTCCAGAGATAGTTGCGGGGGCGCTTCCCTAACGCTTGACACAGAACTGCCCAGGTTTCCTCATCGGCTGCCTGCCAGCGACTCGCCGCTAGGTGGTTTCGCAACGCGGTGTAATCAACGCCCGTACTCGATCTTAACCATTGTTCCGGGGGGGCGATCCCCAGTAAGGATTTAGCAAAAGCCAGGGGTTGACGGATTGAAACGGTGGGGGGCGTTGGATCGCTTTGGATCGCTTTAACCCATTCTACAGAAACATTAGAGGAGAGCGCGATCGCGCCTGGGGGTGGGTTTAGCACCTCCAGCAAATCGGTAGCCGACTGAAACCGCTGACTGAGCGAAGCCTGCAACATCTTATCGAGAATCCGCCCCAAGCGATCGCTCACCCGACGTTCGGGGGGCAGAAAATCCCGCCAATCCCAGCGATCGTCCACAATGTTATACAAATCCAAAGGCGATTTGAGATGAGTCAGCAAATGAACGCACATCACTCCCAAACTATACAAATCGCTAGCCGGAACCGCCTTCCCCTTCATCTGTTCGGGAGAGATATATTCTGGGCTGCCAATCAGCGTACCCGTTTGCACCAGCATCCGCCGATCGAACTGTTTAGCGATGCCAAAATCAATCAAAATGGGAAGGCGATCGCTCTGACGGCGGATAACATTCATTGGCTTAATATCGCGGTGAATCACGCGGCGCTGATGGATAAACTCCAACACCGGCACTAAATCCCGCAACAACTGCCAAATTTGCTCCTCAGTATAAGCACCCTGTTGGTGAAGTTCTTCAGCAAGCGTCTGCCCGTCTATCCACTCTTGGACTAAATACCACTGCTCGTTTTCAGAAAAATAAGCGAACAGATTTGGAATTTGGGGATGCTTGCCCAATTCATCTAACCGAACGGCCTCTTGCTGAAACAACTGCTTCGCCTTGTCCGCCGTATCCACCCCAAAAGCCCGCAGTTGCAATTGCTTAATAACGCAGTAGGGGCGAGACGGAATATCGCAGTCTTGCGCCAAGAACGTTCTGCCAAATCCTCCTTGTCCGAGTTTGCGGAGGGCAAGATACCGTTTTCTCAAGCTAAGTGGACTCCCGCACGCTTGGCAAAACGTATCGAGATCCAGATTATCAGGAGCCTGACACAGGGGATTAAGGCAATAGGACATAGGGCTTGTGAGGTTAGCGCTTTTGAGCTTTAAAGGTGTAGAAATTATTCAACACCCCGACCGTTTCAAACTCGTAAGAAGGGAGTAGCGAGATGACCGATAATTCCGTGCGATAGATACTCAATACCCCTAGATTTTTGCGTTGCGTCGTTTGAGCAACCAGCGATCGCACTTGGGGTTGAGCCGCATCCACTAACTGGATACACTGCCCTTGTAAAAAACTTCCAAATGGATTCTGTTGCGTGCAGAGATTGGTTTTCGCATAGCGGCTTAACTCCGAGGTCGCATATTCTTCATACGCCTTTGGAGAGGGGTTCGTCGCCACCATCAAAACCCCAAGTCCCGCCAAAACAGCACCCCCAATATAAATAATCGGATTCGATCCTTTCATGGGTTGCCTCCTTGCATTTCCCTATTAAAGTACACGCAGCCCCCCCACAACTTTGAGTCCCTGCTTTCTTTTAAGCTTTTCGCAGAGGAACTGCCACAGGTTTATCTACACATTGCGCTTGATACTTGCCCGATGCATATTGATCGACATGGCGAAAAATTGCAACTGGGGCTACCGTCCGACAGGAGAAAAACTCAACAATGGCTTTACCGTCCGGAAAAATTTTCACTTTAGGAGAAAGATCCTTGGGCGGTGAAGTTCCCCATTGCCACTTCACTTGCGGGGGCGGCGCATCCACCAAACGATGATGGCTCCAATTGCACTGCTTGCCTAAACGACCAAACTCTAAAAATTCTCGACGCACCAAGGAGGCGATCGCAAACGAAGCCGCAGAGCGATCGCCCTCAATTGCTAACATAAAATCGGATAATGCGCCCCTAGGATGGGGCGGCATCCCATCATTGGCTTGCCCTAAAACGCTCTCTAACTCAGCCGTTGTACTTAACTCTTCCGGAACGGCCCAAATTGTACCCATCCCTTGCTCTGGCTTGCGACACAGATAGCTAACCAGCCTAAACCCCGATTTCAGCCTTAAGCCCGGTAACTTAATTAAAGCCGAACCCGGATTGACCGAACTCACAAACCAGCGCCCCTCCAAATTGGGAGCCGGAACATCCTTATCCAAAGGACTGGCAAAATTAAATAAATCGCCCAACTGATCGAGCGATTCGGGTTCGGGCGGTTCTTCCCCGGTTTCAAACCCACTGCGAATTTGCGGACGGACTTCAGACTCCGGTAGGGCTAAAGCCGTCTGAATATATTGGCGGATTTTAGAAACTGCTGCTAGCGGAATGGCTTGAACAGACATAGAGATGGCAACTGGGGTGAAAACGGGCAATTGCAGGACGATCCTAGAGAACGCTGAAGCAACACAGAGTCCGATCGGATCGTCGCTTTCTCAATTTTCGAGGTTTGCTCCATCTCTGGCAGGGATTTGATGCAAAACTTCAGACGCCGCTATGCAAAACTAGCGAGGGGAGAGATCCGGGGCGGGTTTAAGGCTGCCATCGGGTAAAATTGCCCCATCAAGATTCACCGCTTCTAGATCGGTCTCAGCAATCTCTGCACTAAATAAATTAGCCCCGCGCAAATCAGTATTGTTGAAAACTGCGTCGCTGAGATTAGCGTTATAAAGATTTGTCCCTCTTAGGTTTGCCCCCTTCAAGA
>JAAHGE010000571.1 GCA_010672635.1 Desertifilum sp. SIO1I2
CCCCTAGCCACACAAGCTTTAAGTTTTTAGGCAACTGTTTAACGGAATCTCTTGTATCGCTGTAGCAGGAGAACCGGAAACACGCCCATACTTATAGTTAGTTATTGCGCTGGATCAACAATCATGCCTGTCGAGTTATTTGCGATCGCCCTCCGAGTTATCGGAAGCCTGATTATCCTAGCGGTGGGAATATTCAGTGCAAAAATTATAACTCGCTGCTTTCCTAAATCCAGTTCCTGGCTATCTCAGCGATTGGGTAAAACGATTTACTTTAGCTTGGTGTTAGCGTTCAGCGCGATCGCCTTCAGCAGACTCGGCTATTCTATTCCGAATTTGCACTCACTTTTAGATTCTCCCGAAATTACCCTAGCGCGTAATTTTCGCCCCAATCTCCTCTTAGGACGGGCGAATGTTGCCATTGGTGGAGGGGGATACGTGACAGGCGTGTATCCCCACCCCCAACAAAAAGACCTGGTTTACATTAAAACTGATGTGGGCGGGTTTTATCGCTGGAACCCGCGCAACGAAACCTGGATACCCCTCACCGATCATTTTAATTTGGATGAAAAACACTACTATGGCGGAGAAGCGATCGCCCTAGACCCGAATAACCCCAATCTGGTGTATATTGCAGCAGGCGATCACCTGTGGCGAGAAGAACCGGGAAGCTTATTTAAATCGAGCGATCGCGGCGAAACTTGGGCAAAACTCGATCTAGACTTACCAATGGGGGGAAATGACAATAAACGGTGGGCAGGAGAACGCCTAGCAGTTAGCCCCACCAACGGTCAAATTATTTTATTCGGTTCCCGGCGCGATGGCTTGTGGAAATCGCAAAACGCAGGTCAGTCTTGGCGACAAATTCAAGACTTTCCAGGAAAACCCGAAAGAAATATTGGCATTCTCTGCATCGTCTTCGATCCAGCACAAGCGGGTGTTGTCTATGCCAATGCTTACGGCGATGGGGTTTATCAGTCCACCGACTTTGGCGCAAATTGGCGCAAACTCGAAAATAGTCCCACAACCGTTAATCAAATGGGAGTGGGAAGCGATCGCACCCTCTACGTTACCAGTACGCGATCGCCCAAAGTCAGTAAATACGCCAACGGCACCTGGGAAGACATTACCCCCAAAACTGACGACGCCCCCTTTAACGGCCTCAGCATCAACCCCAACCGCCCGCAAAACGTCCTAGCCAGCATTGGCGAAAGACCCTATAACCGCACCTTCCAAACCACCGACGGCGGGAAAACCTGGAAAGAAATTAAACGCAACCTGAATAATACTGTCTCCTGGTGGGATGGCATTATGCTCAAACATCCCTGGGTAGCCGGGTTAGCCTTCGATCCGCAAGTTCCAGGGCGCGTTTGGCTAACCGACTGGTACGGAACTTGGCGCACCGATAATATTAATGCAGTGACAGTAAACTGGACAAACTACGTTCAAGGTCACGAAGAAGTCGTAGTCTTCTCGATGATCTCTCCCCCGCGAGGCCCCTTACTGGTTAGCGGCGTTGCCGATGTGGATGGGTTTGTCCACGATCGCGGTTTAGACCAATTTCCCAGCCACAAGTTCGGCAAAAGCGGTCCCGAATTTCAAGGGACTTACGGACTCGCCTACGCCCACAACCAACCCTCAAACTTAGTGCGAGTGGGTGGCAACCAGTGGAACAATGAATACTCTGGGGCCATCAGTCGCGATAGTGGCAAAAGCTGGCAAAAGTTCGCCGCTTTTCCCCCGGAAACCATGCCTTTAAGAGTCGCAATGTCGGCAACCGATCCTAATCTGTTTGTGGTGACAACCAGCGAGAAACCGCCCATTCGGACAGCCGATGGTGGCAGGACTTGGACGACAGTCAAAGGCTTACCCGATGGGCCGGGAGGGCCTTGGAATTGGCTTCAGTCCCTAGCCGCAGATGGCGCAGACGGTCAGACGTTCTATTATTACTACAACAATACGGTGTTTCGCAGTACCGATGGCGGCGCAACGTTTGCTTCCGTCTCGGAGATTAATGGACGCAATATGTGGCACGTTCTGAAAACGATACCTGGAGAGAAGGGGGAAGTCTGGCTGGGGTTAGACGATCGCGGTCTGCATCGCTCGACCAATGGCGGCGAATCGTTCCGTAAAATAGAGACGGTGGAATGGGCGCACTTAGTCAGTTTTGGCAAGCCTAGACCGGGTAGCAATACGCCTGCATTGTATATCTACGGTCGGGTGACAGGTCAGGGAGATGGGATTTTCCGGTCTTTGGATAAGGGACAAACCTGGACGCGCATAGGAGATCGCGATCGCCCCATCGGTCGCATTCCCAACACTCTAGAAGCTAGTTGGCAAGAATACGGCTTAGTCTTTATTGGCACCAATGGCCGAGGCATTTACTACGGTTCAATGCATTGACACTCTCCGGGCTAAAGCCACGGAGATTCTTGGTTCATCCAGTCGGCTTGCTCGCTGATGTCTCCACCAACGAACAGAGGTCGGTCTGTCCCCAAGCGTTAATTTCCCTATGCCCTAGGGTATTTAAATTGATTCGGAGTTTGCCTTAAAGCTCTAGCCAAGATGTTCAACGCTGCATTATGGTCGCGGTCTAACACTGTTCCACAACCACAAATGTGAGTCCTCATCGATAGAGACTTCTTAACAGTTTTCCCACAAGCTGAACAGTCTTGGGAAGTGTATTGGGGAGCAACAGCAACAACTGTCTTCCCGTACACTTTCCCCAGATACTGCAACCACTGGGCAAACTGCGACCAAGCCGCATCACTAATACTTTTAGCAAGCTTATGGTTCTTCACCATGTTTCGCACCTGAAGGTCTTCGTAGGCTACGAAATCGCTAGATTTCACTACGCACAACGCCGTCTTAATGGCGAAGTCTTTACGCTGCCTACTAACCTTTAGGTGTTTTCTTCCTAGTCGGTTGATAGCCTTTTTTCGGTTGGCTGAACCTTTCTTCTTTCTGGAAACTCGTTTCTGTGCCCGCTTTAATCCCTTTTCGCTTTTACGCAGGTGGCGAGGATTAGGTACGGTTGCTCCGGTGCTATCGGTTAAGAAGCGATCTAACCCAACATCTATACCGATAGCCTTACCCGTTGGGATCGCCTCTTCTGTACGTTCTACGCTGACGCAAAACTGAGCGTAGTACCCATCAGCACGACGAATCACCCGCACTCGCTTGATTCGCTCTTGTGCATAAAAATGCAAGTCGCGAGAACCAATCAGCTTAAATGTGCCTGCGGCAAAGCCATCAGTGAAAGTTAGGCTTCTTTTGTCAGAAGAAAGCTTCCAACCTGAAGTTTTATATTCCACCGATCGAGTCCCTTTTTTGAATTGCGGGTACCCTTTCTTTCCTGGTTTGTTAGCTTTGCAATTAGCAAAGAAACGCTGGACGGCAAAGATGGCACGTTCCGCCGAAGCTTGACGCGCCATTGAATTAAGTTTTCCTGCCCACTCAAACTCTTTAGCCAAGACAGCGCAATGTTTGTAGAATTCTGATAACTT
>JAAHGE010000572.1 GCA_010672635.1 Desertifilum sp. SIO1I2
CAGGTTCACCCGCACCGCCCGCCAGGCGGACGAGACGGCTCGACGAGTCGGTCTTCGGCGGCCTGGCCCGGCGGCGTTGCGACGAGGGCCGTCACCCCACAAATTTAGTTACATAGAGTAGGAGTTCTTGATAGTCAGAACTTGTCACAAAATTATTCAGCCAAACCCGAAGGCGATTAACCTGAGTAGACTGAAAACTAGAGGGATGAGGAAGTTGCTTAAATAGCTGAATCAGTTGATTGGTGAGGTGCGTTTGGCGAGAGGTTTCCCAGTTATTGACGAGAATAAAGAAAACTCGTTTTAGTAGCAGACAAAATTCTCTTTCTTGGTTCGCACGCAGCAAGCTACAAAGAGCTTGGTAGGCATTCTGAGAAGCAATGTGAGGTGTAAATTCAACAAAGAGGTTAGCAAACGATTCAAGGGCGTCTGTGGGGGACTGAAGGGTTACGCAGTCGAGGAAGTATTGACTAATAACCTCTTGAGCTTGAGAAGTTCTCGATCTCAAGCAGGAGGAAGAGAGATCGCCAGTGATTGCTGTCTGCATGAGATGAAGTCATAAATGCTACAGCCTCAATATCTCGCGTTTTCCTAGACTGCCTTGTGACTCTTCAGTCTAGGATATTGTGAAGCTTCTCAGGGCCAACTGCGATCGCGATCGCAATCTCCGCGCCGTTACACCGTTTCCGGCAATTGCGGCACAATCGTTAAATCGTGCAACGGTTGACCTAACAGACAAGACCAATGGCAGACCAACAGATCGGGCGACTGCACCCCGATACTGGCTAAGGCGGGAACATCGGGAAACGGCAGCAAGCGATCGAAAACAATCTCCTGGAGCGTTAAATCGAACTGCACCAAATAGACGCCAGCAGCTGCCCGCAGGTGTTCCAGGAGACGATGGCTGAGGTGGTATAGGGGTTGGCGATCGCCATCGACCAGATCGAACGGTTGGACGTATGTTCCCTCTGGAGTCAGCGCGATCGCCTCCGCATACAAAGATCCCTTCGCCGTCCGCACAATCGGCAACCAATAGCGGCCTTCCCCAACCCCATATCCCCAGCCTTGCACTACCTGCCGCAGATCCTCCACCGCCTGACACGCCTGATAAACCGCTTTAGCCGGGAAATCTAGACCGGAAGGCAGTTTTAAGGTTAACGGACAAAACAGCGCCTCCTGGGGCAAAATAAAGCCCTCTGCCAGCACTTGGACAATCGGCGGATCTGCCGAAGCCGTTAGTGCGATTCTGGAACAAAACGCTTCTTCTAGCGCCTCTGCCAAAACTCGACTATGCCGCTCCTCGTCAATGCCAATAATGACTTTAAGCATTGCCAAACGTTGGAATTCCTACCGAAGCACCAACCTTGGGAAAACTCGGTAGATCGATGCGCGATGTATTGCGGCTTCTAATCGCCAGACGATAGCTAACGCTTTGTAACTCGGCGTGAAGTTGGCGATTTTCCCGCTGTAACATGGCCACCTTCTGCTTCACCGGCTCCATCCGTTCGGCAAACTTCTGGCGATAAATCCGGGGTAACTCCTGAACCACCTGTTCTAACATCCGACTGCGATCGGTTAATTCTTGAACCGTTTGGCGCAACTGATAAATTTCACCATCGCGAGACGAAATCTGCTCTTGGTAGAACGTTACCTGTTGCTCGAACCCCTGCAACTGCTCTCTCAGGGCCCGCATTTCTGCCATATGGCGTTCTGACACCTGGCGAGTCGGCAAATAGGTGGCATTGCCTTTAACCAAGCGGAACAGTTCTTGCGAAAGTTGCTGCACTAACTGATCGCGCATTTGCAACTCTTCGCGCAGTCGAGTCACTTCGGCTTGTAACTGTTGAAAGCTTTGAGGGTCAGTAGTGAAGGTCACGTTTTCGTAGCTCCGTTAACTTAATGATGCGTACTGCTGCAAATTATCTTCCCAAATTCGGGGTGGAGATGCACGACGAATATCCCGCCAAATGGCTGTTGCAGCTAATGTACCATCTGCCACGGCAATTGACACCTGGTTAATGCCCTCTTTTAAATCTCCCAGAGCAAAAATCCGGGGATGCGAAGTGCGGCACATCTCCCCTGTCACCAGGTTATTGCCTTTCCACTCTAGATCTAGACCTTTGAGATAATCGCTATGGTAGCGAGAACCCATTGCGACTAATCCGGTTTCAAGTTCTACCACAGTGCCATCAGCCAGTTCCACGCCACTCATGAGATGATTTTCCCCAATAAAGCGCTTTAGGGGCTGTTCAAATAGCGGATAGCCGTGGTCTTTGAGTTTTTGCCGCATGGCATCGCTGACCGTAAATAAGCCTTGGGTAAAGACGCTGATATAGGGGGTAAACCAGTTCAAGACAAAGGCAGTGTTAATGGCCGATTCTGTACCCACAAATAGACCGCACTGTTTATCCGCCATTTCGTAGCCATCGCAAATCATGCAGACGTGCAGGTTATATCCGGCATAGTCGTAGACATTTTGCATGTCTGGCAGTTGGGGAAGATGGTCGATAATGCCGCTGGCCGCAATCAGGTATTTGCAGCGCAAAATGGGATAGATGCTATTTTCTTTGCCAACTTTGACTCTAATGGCAAAGGTTTCCCCTTCATCAACGACTTCTTCGACATAACCTCGCAGGAAGTCGCCATCGAGTTCGAGATAATGTTTTTCGCCAGTTTGCAGCAGGGTTCGTCCGGGGGTTTCGGGTTCAAGACCTAGATAGTTGGTAACGTTCTGCATCCAAAAGGAACGACCTCGACCTTTTTCAATGACTAGGCTGGAGAGGCGATAGCGTTGCAGGTAAATGCCTGCGGATAAACCCCCTGCACCGCCACCCACAACAATCGCATCGTAGACCTGGGACGAACGTAGATCGATATTTTTCTTGGATAGCTTCATAGCCTGACCGAAAGAGTTAAGGAATATAGAGGACAAATTGAACCTAAGAAGGAGGCGTTATTCGCACTCGCTTCTACTGTATCGCTTGTTGAGGGGTGACACCCTGGGGTGTGAAGTTTGGTGTCGCGGATGCGGAATGGTTATCAAAGACGTGAGGTAACAAGGGGAGAGAAAACCATCTGCTCGTGCTACAACGGAGGGCATAGATTGGAAGGGGGTGCTATTCCTTTAGCGCGAGGAGGAACCCGGCCGCTAAGTGACAAGATTGAGAGGTAGGGAGACACAGGTTGCGAATTGCGATCGCGATCGCACAACTTGCCTGAATTCTCTCACTCCTGATTGAGGACAACGCTCACCCTAAAACCTAGAGTGCGATCGCACCCAACCCCGATCTTCCATCACGACGGCTTGAAGGGTTCTCTGGGATTATAGGTACATCGATTGGACAATTACAAAACGTAATCCGTACATTCACCGTTTTGTCTTCTCTCTTTCTACTCGATTGTTGAGGAAGAGTTATGTTTCCCTTGTCGGCTCAGAGTGAATGCAGAATGACACCCATAGATCAGATGTCATCAAATGGCCCTAATCCTGACCTCTCGCAAAA
>JAAHGE010000573.1 GCA_010672635.1 Desertifilum sp. SIO1I2
TAATCTTCCAAATGCTGTTGGGCAAAACTCGCACTACTATGAAGGACAAAAACAGGTTGGGGCGCTTGGCGACGCTTGCTACTGTCTAAACCCATCCAAGCTAGATCTGAATGTTCGTATGTCTGGGCGATAAAATTAACCTCCCCTTGCTTGTCTGCGGGATAACCTGCCATCACTGCAATACAGGGATCGAACGTCACGGCTTGTAAGTGGGGAAGGAAGTCTTCTGGAAGAATTGCGCTAAGGGGTTTGAGGAGTTCGAGGACTTGCGGTGCGGGAATAGCCAAGATCAAAGCGCTAGAGGCGATCGCATCTCCCCCCTCAACCTCCAAGTTCCATCCCTGTTCCTGGCTGAACTGAACGGCTGTAACGCGCTGATTTGTACGCACCTCCAACCCTTGCGCCAAAAACTTGCCAATAGCATTCATCCCCTCTGGCGCAACATAAAAGGGCAGTTCTCCAGTTAGCCAAGGTTGAATTATCCCTTGCGCCAAAAGGATCTCAATCAACCCTTGCGAGTATTTTCCCTGCGGCGTGAGGCACCGCAAACCATGATCGGCTCGCATTCCCGCTAGGCGACGCGTCGCACAACGACCTCCTAACCCTCGCGATTTTTCTAGAACCACAACGTCATATCCCGCTTCCTGCAAGTTTCTTGCCGCCACTAACCCGGAAATGCCTGCACCAACCACTGCAACATCAAACACAGCTTTAAATCCTCTTGTTTTTTACTAGTAAAAAGGACAGGGCTTGTATCCCATTATTTCGGTCAATATAGATGGGGACAGCTTCTTTGAGCGAATTCCGCAAGCCGTCTTGCACGCTAGCCATTAGGGTGAGTGTCGCCAGGATGTCACCAAACTCAACCAAGAAAGTTAAGATAAACTGGACTTCTAAAGCTCCACCCTTCTTTCCGAATCCCCTATTTTCAGTCGAGGCGTCCGCAGTGGATGAACTAAGATCAGCGTTAGAGCTAGCGACCGAGGACGAATTACAGCAACTGACTGAACTTCTTTTCCGCCGTCAGTTCAATCCCCTCGATTATGTTTACACGCCTGACCCTATTGATATTCAAAGCTTAGAACGCGAAGAATGGCTCAATGCCCTAGAAGCGAGATTTCGATTTCTAGCGGCTGATGGGATTGCGGTATTGCGCGGCCGCGATCAACAAGTCACCTATCGACAGGTGCTCATTCAAGTTTGCCGATATCTCAAATTTTCCTATTCTGACAAACTCTCGACCACTGAGTTAGAGGCAGAGGTGTTTCTCAATTTATTGCGGCAAACTTGGCAAAAGCTGCCAGCCAAAGATCGCTCATCTTTAGCCGAACGGGTGAGAGGGGCAATTGCCAACAGCGATTTATCTCAACCGTTACCTTTAGCCTTGCAAAAAGACCCCCTAGGAATCCTCCTCAAAGGGGGAAGCGCGATCGCGATCAGTTCGATTAAGCCGTTACTTTTACAAAAAATTGCCCAGCAATTTGCCTTGCATTACGCCAGTTACCAAGTTGCCAAGGAAGCTTTAGTGAAAGGGGGTGTTGCAGCAGCTAGCAAGCTTCAAGGTCATCTTGCCTTACAAACGGCCAAGCGCGGGATGACACTCAATGCTACCCGCTACGGGTTAACGCGGGGCGTCTTTGCCGTCGTTGGGCCAGCTTTATGGGCGTATTTCTTTGCAGATTTGGGTTGGCGGGCAATTTCAACCAATTACGGTCGTATTATTCCGGCCGTCTTTGCCTTAGCCCAAATTCGTCTCACCCGTTCTGAGTGTTGGGAACTCGCCTAGTCTTGCCTGGAACTTGTCCTCAACCCCCAATTTAAGGTACAAGTTCCCTATGATCTCCAAGGGTTTTCTTTGCTCGTGTTTCCCCATCGCCGACTTTTGACGAGATCGCGATCGCATTGGCTTTCTCGTCCTCTCCATTCCGATCCTCGACTGAACCGTTCTTGGCTTTGCTTGCAAATTGTCCTGGCAACGGTGATGTTTAGTCCGGTACTTGCAGCTCCTTTTACCCTGTGGATTGTTTGGGAAGTTTGGCGCAAGCAGTGGCGTCAGTTGTATCGGAGTATTTTAAATCGGGGATTGGCAGTCGTGAGTTTGCTGCTAATCCTGAGTGCTGTCTTTGCTGAGAACCCAGGGGCAGCCGCATTCGGTCTATTTAATTTTCTGCCTTTTTTCCTGATATTTGTTACGATTTCGCCCCTGTTGCAAACGCCGCATCAACTGCGCCGTATTGCCTGGATTCTGGTTTTTACTTCCATTCCCATCATTGTGATTGGGTTTGGTCAGTTGTTTTGGGGCTGGAGCGGCCCAGTCCGATTGCTGTGGATTGTGATTGACTGGCCGCTCGATCGGGGGGGAATGCCTCTCGGACGTATGGCTTCAGTATTTGCCTATGCCAATGTCCTAGCGAGTTACCTGGCTGTGACGTTTACCCTAGCATTAGGGTTATGGATCGAAGCTGTTGATAAGGCTCGCCCTGCTGTTGCGTCTAGGGAAGTGTGGGGGCTAACCTGGGTGGTTCTGGGGAATGCGATCGCCCTCACTTTAACCAACTCTCGCAATGCTTGGGCGATCGCGCTTTTAGTGAGTTTGATGTTTGCGGTTTACCTCGGCTGGCGCTGGCTGATTGCGGCGTTGGCAGCAGTGGCTGCTGCCGTTGGGGGGGCTGCTTTTGCTCCAGCTCCGATTAACCAAGCCCTCAGAACCCTCGTTCCTGCATATTTTTGGGCGCGACTGACCGATCAACTCTATCCAGACCGCCCGTTTGCTCAACTGCGAATAACCCAATGGCAGTTTGCTTGGGAGATGATGCAGCAGCGCCCGCTGTTGGGGTGGGGATTGCGAAACTTTACGCCAATTTACCAAGCCCAGATGGATTACTGGGTTGGTCATCCGCACAATCTATTTCTGATGTTACTGGCAGAGACAGGACTACCGGCGACTCTTTTACTCTGTACGCTGGTGGGATGGATTGTTGGGCGGGCGGTTTGGCATTGGCACCATTGGGATCGAAAGAAATCCGGCCAGTTAATCGGGCTAACGTTTTTACTGGCGTTTAGCGGATTTACCCTTTTTCACCTGTTTGATGTCACTGTATTTGACGCCCGCGTTAATTATCTGGGATGGGTGCTTTTAGCGTCGCTACGAGGCGTAATTGTGTGGCGCGATCGCTCGGTATAAAAGTTTCTGAACGGTCCGTTTGCCGCTAGCGAGAAGTTAACACTAACTCGCTCAAAGCTGGCGTATATACGACTGGAAAGACCTCCTGACGACAGTTCATGCAGTACCAGTAAACTTGGTGACTTCGGGCGTGGCGTAAAACTTGAGGACTACCGCAGCAAGGACAATTTAGGCTTCTTTTATTATTCATAAGAGGAGGTGCTGAGGGGATAAATGTTTATTAATGTTACGGGGATCGCCCTCTCCAATCCTTACAATAGAGGAGCCATTTTTTTTTGGCGTCAGCCTTGCGATAGAGAAAACAATC
>JAAHGE010000574.1 GCA_010672635.1 Desertifilum sp. SIO1I2
TCCAAAACCGAAGCCGAAATCCTCTAAACTTAACTCGTAGGGTGCTTTACTAACGCACCCTACATCTAACTTTTCCACTCAGGAGTGAGGGTAATCAGTTTCGACTGAGAGCAGCCAGTAGCGATCGCACCGTTTGATTAGACAACAAGAGCATGTAGGTTTCACTGGAAACTCGATAGCAATATTAACCAAGTTGAGTCCAGCTCTGATTTCATTAAAGCTCGTGACAGCTATTGTGCCATTGCAATCATTAGTTTTTCCACTCTTCACAAGGAACATCAAGCCAATTGCTTAGTTCATGGGCAAGCCATCGAGCTTCAGCTCTTGTCAGAAGTCCTTTTCCAAATGTGTATTCCCTCGACTCCGCTTGAATGACAACCTCGTAAGTCCTTAATAATGGACAGATGAGAATTTGCTCTACAGATTGCGTCGCTCCCCAAGATTCCTGCCATTCAAAAATAAATGATTTGCGAACGAGGGATACTTGTTTGCGATTGATGCGGAGATGAACTCTAGATGATAGACACTTATAAAGTAGTGCCACCAGTAGAAGCGTAATTAGAACAACGACCAAGGTAGTTATAGAGCCGATTTTTGTGTATAAATAAAGACCTTTCCCCGCATAGTCAGCCAAGGCGGGAGTTGAGCGGATCGTGGTGTGAATCCAGCGCGTTCCAATAAAACTAACAACACCAAGAAGCACAACGATAGGCCACCTAAACATTCCTTTTTGGGGTAGTCTCACGTCCAAACATTCAGGGGTCTTGTTTAAGACGATCTTGCTGTGTTTCGGTTGTTGGATAGTGACTCTCTTTCTTCGAGACCGAGGGTTTTCTAAAACCTGAAGGGCTTCTTTAGCGGAAGCTGGACGCTCGTCAGGACTCGGCTCAATTAGCCACTTTAACCAGTCTACAAAGATTGGAGCGAGCGAGGAGTGTTGAAAATGAAGCCGAAAGCCTTGTTGCTCAAGCTCTGTTGGATGTTGACCCGTTATTAAATAGATTAAGGTTACACCCAAACTGTAGAGGTCGGAAGCAGGCGTTGTATGTCCGCCAAACTGTTCCGGTGGCATGTAGCCATAGGTGCCAACAACAGTGATTGTCGTTCCTTGTTTTGCAGCAAGGTGTTGAACCGAGCCAAAATCTACTAAATAAATCTGACCCATGCTCCCATCGGAGGTGTCTGTCAACAAAATGTTGCTGGGCTTGATGTCGCGATGGATGACAGGGGGAGACTGCTGGTGCAAATAGATCAGAATCTCTAGTAGGGCTTTAGCAAGGTTCTGAACTTCGGCTTGACTAAAGGTTCGTCCTGCCCGCAGATGTGCTTCCAATGACTGTGCATCAATGTAACTCTGGACTAAAGCAACCCCTTTACAACGAGGAAGATTAATATCCAGATAGTCAAGATAGCGCGGAATAGCCGGATGATGGAGCGATTGTAGAGTTTTAGCTTCACGCTCAAACAGCTTGAGGTCTTGCCACTGAAAGTCCTTGCCCAACAATAGCAGCTTAATGACAACCTGGACTTGAGATTGCAAATCATACGCCAGAAAGGTTTGTCGCCCGACTTGTTTTCCTAGCGATCGCTCAATTGCATAACGCCCGGCTAGTGGAGATTGGAACAGTTCGCTGAACGCCGAAGTTGTCATTTTACTCATCCTCCTCATCTCTCGCTTGCTGTTCGTACCATTGTGCAAGGCTCTGTCCTATAAAAGCTCCAATGACCCCAGCCAGAATAATGGCAGTCCCAAGCGACGAGCCAACTATCATGGATGTAGTGCGAGTTATAGGACCTTCTTTTAGGATGAGAAAATAAAGCACCATACCACCACTTCCTAAGAAGGTACCCAGTAGTCTAGCCGTCCATCGATATAACTCAACAGACTTCAGTGGATAGAAGAAACGTGCGGTTATCCGACTCAGCAACACCCCATTTACCGATCCCAGGATTAGACCAGCAATTAGTCCTACTATTGCTCCGAAAATCGCGCCAATCCCTGGATCGCTGCCAACCCTCGGCATGATACTAATGCCAAACAGAGCACCGCAGAGAAGCCCACTCACAGAACCCAGTGCTCTACTCCGAGCAATGATGTTACCGGTGTAATCAAAAGGTGGAGCCTTCTTTGCGTGCTGGACGAGGTTTGCATGGTGCCATTGTTGAAGCTGTTCTAGAGCCTGTAGCGCAGATTGTGCCGAGCTAAAACGACGATCCAATCTTGGCTCAATCATCTGCTGCAACCAGCTTGTAAAGGCAGGTGTAAACTGCACAAAAGCTTCAAAATGCGAACGGAAGTCTTGCTGAGGCAGATCGGCCGGATGCTTTCCCGTTGCCAATGCAATTGCTGTTGCCCCCACGCTATAGAGATCGGACGCCGGAACGGTTCGTCCACCAAATTGCTCTGGTGGCATATAGCCATACGTTCCCACTACAGTAACCGTGCGTCCTTCTTGGATAGCCAGAGTCTGAACAGAGCCAAAATCAACTAAATGAACCTGACCAATGCTGTTGCCAGAGCGATCGCCCAATAAAATGTTGCTCGGTTTGATGTCGCGATGAATGACAGGTGGTTGGCGTTCGTGCAGATAGACCAGAATTTGCAGCAGCGACTTGAGCAATTCTTTGATTTCAGGTTCTGTAAATATTCGCCCAGCTTGGAGATAGTCTTCAAGCGATCGCCCCGGTATATAGGTCTGTACCAGCGCTAGCTGTTTCGCATCAGGTGACTCTATCTCAAGGAAATCAAGATGGCTAGGAATGCAGGGGTGAGACAATGTTTTTAGCGTGTTAGCTTCACGCTCAAATAGTTTCAGATCGTCCCACTCAAACGACCGATCGAAGGTCAATAGCTTAATAACTACCGGTTTTGCAGTTTTTAAGTCTGTTGCTAGAAGTGTTTCTCGCCCAGCATGGTTCGCAAGCTGTTGCTGGATCTGGTAGCGTGCATGGAGCAGATTTTCCGGTACTGCTTTTGGTGCTTCATCAACCATAAATTCCTCTGAGCCAGGGTATAGGAATTAGGATTGCCAAGTTTGCTCAAGCTGGGCAAGCACGACCTGGTAATCTACAAAACTTTTCTAGACCATTCCGCAAGGTGAAACAAGAAACATAGAATTAAAGTTTCCCAATGCGATCGCACTTGGTCTAGCTCGTTAGTATCTCCTCTACTCTCACTGCACTGACAAACTGCGATCGCCAACACCGAAGCTAACATCCTCTAATCTTAACTCGTAGGGTGCCTTACTAACGCACCCTACACCTCTGATTGCCATTGTCGAGATTTAGCAGTAAACCCTAACTTACAATGAAGATCAATGACTAATGACCAGAAGCCCACGGTACGACCTGGATGAGAAGGTCCACTTCTATGCTGCTGCCGGATGCAAGCTCCGTATGCAGGCCCAGCAGTTGCCGCGTGCTGCTGCCCTGATTTTCCAGGCGCAGCCGCACGATCGTGTCTCCGCCGCTGCGACCTGGCTCGACATAA
>JAAHGE010000575.1 GCA_010672635.1 Desertifilum sp. SIO1I2
TCCCAAAGGGGCTAGCAAGTTCCGGTGTATCGCACAGGCGCAGGCGAATAGTTTTGCTTTCTCCCGGTTGAATTGTCCAGGTGTAATGTCCTGAAAATTTGGTACCCAGGCAATCAGGATTAACGGCTTGGGTTTTGCCTTCTACAATATATTGATTAATCGCATCTTTGACATAGGGAGAGGCATTGGGGGTATTAAATAGGCGTTCAAAATTGGTTTCGTTTTCGGTAAATAGGAGTTCGTCTGGGGCTTGGCAATACAACCAGCGATCGCCTAAAGTGGGATGCGATGCGGCAATTTTGCTCCAAGCGCGATCGGTTTGTTCGACTTTCAGCAACGGCTTCTGTTCATCCAGGAACCAAGACCAAGTATTTCTGAACCACAGCGTTGGGAGAAGGTGCAGGGGTTTGGCTTCCGGGCCGCGATTGATAACCTGAATTTGAATTAAGATATCCTCATCTGAGGCTTTTGCATATTCTACGAAGACATCAAAATAGCGATCGCCCTCAAAAATTCCGGTATCCCCTAACTCAAATTCTGGATCGTCGTAACCTAGGCGCTGATTTTTTTCTACCAATTGCTGATAAGGAAACGCACCTTGAGGATACTTATAGAGGAACTTCATGTAAGCATGAGTGGGCGTATTGTCAAGGTAAAAATAGTAATCCTTAACATCCTCGCCATGATTGCCTTCCGGCCCGCTTAAGCCAAACATTCGTTCCTTGAGGATCGGATCGGCTTCATTCCAAAGGGCGATCGCAAAACACAACCGCTGGTGATTATCCGAAATTCCGCCAAGTCCATCTTCCCCCCAACGATACGCCCGCGATCGCGCATGGTCGTGAGGGAAATAACTCCAAGCGCTGCCATCAGCACTATAATCTTCTCGTACCGTTCCCCATTGGCGTTCGCTCAGATAAGGTCCCCAACGATGCCAATGAGCCTGATGTTCTCGATGCTCTACCAGTCGTTGTTCTTCTGCTGTCATAATCCCTTTTGAGTTAGTATTGCAGCGAGCCACTCGCCAAGATTACACCCCAAAAATGAGGCTCTGTCATCGACATTTAGAGAGAAAAAATTAAGCAGACCAAGGTTCGCTAAAGTCGTGATACAAAGTTAAACCGCCGTCAATGTATAAAGTTTGCCCCGTAATATAGGCCGCTTCGTCTGACGCTAAGAAAGCTGTTGCGGCGGCCATTTCCTCCGCCGTTCCCGCCCGTCCCATTGGGATATGGCTTTCGACCTTGGCTTTCTCTTCGGGGTCTTGCGTCCAAGCTTGATTAATAGGGGTAATAGTCGCACCCGGCCCAATCCCATTGACGCGAATCCGTTGGGGCGCGTATTCTAGAGCCAAAGAACGGGTTAAATTGCCCATTCCCCCCTTGCTAACAGAATAGCTGAGGTAACAGGGACGAGGAATAATCTCGTGAACGCTAGAGACATTAATAATACATCCTTGTTTCTGCGTATCCAAAAAATGCTTAATTGCTTCGCGGGCGCACATATAGGCCCCGCGCAAATTCACCGCCAGCACTTTATCAAAATCATCGGTTTCGCTTTTGTGAGAGGGGCTTTCTATCTGAATTCCCGCATTATTGACGAGAATATCCAAACCGCCTAACTCTGCAATCGTTGTATTCAGCATTTCCACAACATCCTCTTCTTTAGACACATCGCCTTGAACGAGGACTTGTTTAACACCACAACCGCGAATCAAATCGCACGCTTCGTCAATCTGTTCTAGGGTATCGGAAGCATCATCTGGACTTTTTCGGTAATTGATGGCGACATTCGCCCCTTCTTGGGCCAACCGAACTGCGATCGCCTGACCGATGCCAGAAGTTGCACCCGTCACGAGAACATTCTTACCGCGTAAGCCTTTCATGAGAGTTTAACACCTTAAATGACGGAGGGAGGGTGAAACGGATAGGTCTGTTAATAGAAACCCTATCCGTCACCCACAATCCATCGGTGACCAAATGGCACTCTTCCTCTATATCTAGCATCCACGATAAATGTGACGAGAAAATGACAGCTTGGCACCTGCACGACCCTAAAAACCCTGTAATTCGCTTGGAGTGAAGGTTTGCTGAATTCTTAAAGATTAGACCTGTTTTTTGCAACGCCTCAGCCCTCCAGTAGATTTGCTCCACCGAGCGATCGCGCTACACTGCAAACAGCAATTCATCGTGCGAATCCATTTGGTCTCTTTTCCTCAAAATCCAAAGGTTCGCCATTTGATTCCAGCCCATCCGATGACAGGGAAAGCCCCATGCAGCGAATATTGAGTCTAACCCACAAACTCCTGATGAGTTTATGCCTGTTGGGATTAGTCGCCTGTAACGGTACCTCCCAGCAAACCGCCTCCCCCTCGGCCACCGTGACCCCAGAAGAGGCCCCCGCGACTCCCACCCCCGTTGCTGCGACCAACGGCACCCCCCAAGCCTGTCAGATGGTGGAATCTGGATTTGGTCCTAGCGGAAGCGTCCCGGTAACAGCCCAAGAAGTGGTGTCCGGGTTAGAAGTGCCTTGGGGAATTGTCTTTTTATCGAATACTGATTTATTAGTCAGCGAACGACCGGGACGCATTCGTCTGGTTCGCAACGGGCAACTGCAACCCCAACCCGTCGCCACCGTCAACGTTACAGCAACCGGAGAAGGTGGCTTATTGGGAATGGCAGCCCATCCTGATTTTAATAATAATCGTCAATTTTATATTTATTACACCCGCGATCGCGCAGGCTCCCCCGTCAACCGCGTCGAACGCTGGCAACTCTCCGCCGATGGGATCGCCGCCACACCAGACCGAGTGATTCTTGATGATATTCCCGCCGCCCGTTTCCACAATGGCGGACGCTTGCGGTTTGGCCCCGATGGGATGCTCTATATTGGGACAGGAGACGCCAGAGAAGTGCAACTTTCTCAAGATCCCAATAGCCTCGCGGGTAAGATTCTCCGGCTTACCCCAGATGGCGAGATTCCCAACGATAACCCCACAGCAGGAAGTCCGGTATTTATCAGCGGGTTACGCAATACTCAAGGCTTTGACTGGTTTAATGAAACCACGCTTTGGGTTAGCGATCATGGCCCTAGTGGCGATTTAGGCTTGCGCGGCATGGATCAAATTTTAGTTGCTCGTCCCGGCGATAATTTAGGCTGGCCAGAAATCTATGGCTGCGGGGATGAGTCGGGTTTAGTTTCTGCTGCCATTAGCTGGGTACAAGCCGTTCCACCTGGCGGTGCAGCCGTTTACCGAGGGAACTCAATTCCCGAATGGCAAGGTAGCTTTATTGTAGGAACTCTGGGGTCTCGTCACTTACATCGATTTGTGTTTGATGAAGCGACAGGACAACAGTTGCAAAGTCATGAGGTCTATTTTCAAGGCGAATCTCCCCAAGGTTTAGGGCGGATTCGGGAGGTGATTATGGGGCCGGATAATGAGTTATATATCACAATTGCTGGTGGTGATATATAA
>JAAHGE010000576.1 GCA_010672635.1 Desertifilum sp. SIO1I2
CTCTAGGTGGGTTGGGGCAAAAAATAAAAATACTTCGTAGGTGATTTAACAGGATTAGCAAAGGGGAAGACTGAAGTAAATAAAAGATCCTTCCTGCTTGACTGGCTATGTCCCTGGCTAAACACTCATCCTTCCTGCTTGACTGGCTATGTCCCTGGCTAAACACTCATCCTACCTGTTTGTAAGCGCGATCGCACTTCTGCTGTTGGGCAGCGGGTTCTGGCAAGTGAGTCAAAACCTGACCTCTCGCTTTACCCGCGCCAACGCCCAACCCACTCCCGCCCCTTCTCCCGCGTTTCAAGAAGTCATTCAACCGACCCAAGTCCGCCCTTTACCGGGAAGCCTCGATGATGTCCCGATGTTTAATAGCAATAGCCCGGAATGGGTTAAGACGCCGGGAATTTTGCTGTCTACCTTTCCCCCCGATGGACAGGGCGAACCGAATGCCCATCTCAATTATCCCCTCTCCGGTCGTTTTGACTTATTTCTGCATCACTACAGCCACACCCCCAGAGATTCTCAAACCCTGTATTTAGGGTTGCTGTTACATAACCCCGGTTCGCAACCCGTCACGGTTGAAGTCTTGCAAGCGGCGTCTTCTTTGATGCAAGAAGCCCCGTTTAAAACCCTTGACACCTATATCGAAAATCCGAATGGAACTGTGGCTTCCGGGCCAGGGGTTCTCTCGGTTAACAAAGTGTTGCGCGGCGAACGGGCGGCAGATTTTCCCGAAAAGTTAGTGATTCCCCCTCAAGAAAGTCGGTTATTGATGAATCATCCCATCCCGGTGAGAGATTTGGAAAAACCGATTAATGGGCGGTCTAGCTTAATTCGGGTCGAGAGTTCGGGGAAAGTCTATGCGGCGAGTCTATCAATGTTTGCCCCAAAAAATGCCGATGGGAGCGATCGCGCCCCCACTGTAGCAGAATGGGAAGCCCTTCTCAATAACGGTAACTTAGCCTTACCTCGCGATAAAACCCCAACGCCCCCCGAACAAACCACAGGTCAACTAATTTACGGTCGAGTCGCCGGGGTTTCCCTGGGTTCTCGCTGGCAGGCAAAAGTTACAGATTCGCCCGATACCGAAGTTTTAACAATTCCTCAATTGGGCCAAGCCTACTCTTACCCCATCGCTACTTTGCGCGGCGGAACCCTAGGAACTGGGCAAAATCAAACGGCGAAAATGCTGGTTCGCTATCCCGATACGGCCTATGAAGCGCATGGGAATTATAGCGTTGAATATAACCTGATCCTACCGCTGAATAACCCCACCTCCCAAGCGCAGCGAGTCGCCCTTACCCTGGAAACCCCTTTAAAGACCAATAATGCGGTTCCGGGGGGTCTACGCTTCCGCAGACCGCCGCAGGATTTCCCTTTCTTCCGGGGTACCGTTAAACTCACCTACCCCGAAGGGGAAGGTCAAAAAACGCGCTACGTCCACCTGTGGCATCGAACCGGCCAAGTTCTCTCGCCGTTACAGGAAATTACTCTACCGCCGAACGCCCAAAAAACAGTGCAGGTAGACTTAATCTATCCTCCAGATTCAACGCCGCCGCAAGTCCTGACCCTGAGAACAGTTCCCGCCAACCCTTAAACTCCCCTTGGGATACATCAGCGAGGGAAAATCAGCGGTTATAATTCAACATTCACGCCTGATTAACCCTCTCTATGTTTACGCAAAATCCTTCGCTGAGTTCTGCGGGAACTCCACTAAAACTCGATCGCTGGCGTCGTAGCATTAGACCGATTGGAGTCTATATGCTGTACGGACTGGCTTCGCGTGGGGATAAGTTACTCTCGATTGATGCCTTGCGCGGTTATCTAGTCGAAATCGATCCCGATACGGACAATACCACGATTCTCAATCCTAATCATCTGAATGCGTTTGTTGGCGCTACTGGTTTGGCGGCGACAGATGAGAGGGTTTGGTTTACCAGAGATGAGTGCGTTTATACCTGTACTTGGGACGATTTGACGCCGCAAGAATTAGTCGCCCTTCCCTATGAGGCGAATAGCGTTGCAGTTTGGGGTTCGACCCTCTACGTGAGTTGCCAAAAGTCTGGCTATATTCACATCTATAACGGGAATAATGGGACGCCGATCACGAAGCTGTTAGCGCCTGGAATGGGTGTGGAAAGTCTAACGATCCGGGATGAGGAACTGTGGGTTACGGATATTGAAGAACAAACAGTTTATTGTATGGATCGGGCGACGGGGGAGATTCGCTTTAGCGTTTTAACGCCGTTTGAACGCCCGACGGGGATTAGTTTTCACGCTGCTGTCGATCCGGAGGAGAGGCTGCTGTATGTGGTGTATTCGGGCGAAGAAGCCTACATTCGCGACGATCCGAACTCCGATCCGCCGCAACAGTTGGCTTGGCGCGATCGCACTTTTATTCATCCCCTCCACTATCAATACAACGCGAAAGACCATTACGCGGTTTCTAATGGCTATTTGATTGAGATGTCCTATGTGGAGGAACTTTCGCCCCTTGATGAGGTGGAGTTAGAAAATTTAGACTGGCGAATTGCGCTACCTTCGGATACCCATCGCCAAAAGGTGCGATCGGTTGAGGCGGTGGGAATGCCGTTTACGGAGGAAATGCAAGGCGATCGACGGGTGGCGGTGTTTCACTTCGATCGCTTGCAACCCCATGAAGGTCGGATTTTTGGCTGGAAGGCGTTAATTGAGGTTCGCAGCATTAAATATCATCTGACGCCGCGCGATACGGAAAATGCACCGCCGCTTCCCCCAGAGATGCAGGCGGTCTATTTGGTGGATAATGACGATCTCAAGATGAATTCGGAAATTGTCCAACGCAGCGCCAAAGAAGCGATTGGTAGCGAGACTAATATCTTGCGCCAGGTGTTGCGAATCCGCAATTATGTTTACGATCGCCTTTCCTATGGCATTAAGCCGAAAATCGATCCGCCGGATGTGGTGTTAGTGCGCGGCGTGGGTTCCTGCGGGGAATACGTGGGGGTTCTGTTGGCGCTGTGTCGCTTGAATGGAATTGCTTGTCGGACGATTGGACGCTATAAGTGTCCGCCTGCGGGCGATCGCCAAAATCTGCCCTTGCAACCCGATTTTAACCATGTTTGGCTGGAATTTTATATTCCGGGGTTTGGTTGGGTGCCGATGGAGTCGAACCCGGATGATATCCAAGAAAATGGTCCCTATCCCACGCGCTTTTTTATGGGGTTGGCTTGGTATCATGTGGAAATTGGTAAGGGGATTTCGTTTGAGAAGTTGCGCGTTAATAATCAGTTGGTGGATAAGGATGTGATTTCTTTGGGAGATTTGGCGATTAATCACGTTAGATTTACCATTCTCCAAGAATTACCTCCCCCGAACGATTAACAGGGCGCTTCTTTCAATGGTAAAAGTGATAGAGACAGCGAAGACATCGGGCCGCTACTGGAGATCGGTTCATCTCTCAATCTCAAGACCGGACCCTCAGCAGCAGA
>JAAHGE010000577.1 GCA_010672635.1 Desertifilum sp. SIO1I2
TTCAAGGATTCAAAGGCGTTAGTACTTCATGAAGAATGCCCTTGACTGAAGCGAGGGGAAATACTGAGTTATGAGCGATCAAACACCTTACGAATTGCTAGGGCTATCAGAAGACGCATCTTTTGATGAAATTCAAGCTGCTAGGATACGCCTCAAAGAACAACATCAGGGTGATGGTAAACAAGTTGAAGCCATTGAAACAGCCTACGATGCGGTGTTGATGGATCGATTGCGGTTGCGCCAGGAAGGAAAAATTAAAGTTCCAGACCGAATTCGCTTTCCGGAAAAGCTGGTTGAACCTCCGGTTAATCAGCCTTCTGCCCCTCCCAAGCAACTACCCGGTTGGCTGCAACGAACCTTAGACACGCCTTCTCAAGCGGATATTCTCTGGCCGTTGGGAGTCTTTTCGACCTTGGTGGTGGCAAGCGCCCTGGTTCCTGCCAATTTGTTACAACTGGTCTTATTGACTGGGGTGGGTTCTAGCGTCTATTTCCTCAATCGCAAAGAGCGCAAGTTTGGTAGAGCTGTATTGCTGACTCTCGTTGGGCTGTTTGGAGGGTTGCTAATCGGCGCATTAATTGGTCAAATGCTGGTGGGTGCGGGCTTGATTTCGACTGCTTTTGTAAACCCCGTTTCAGCAATTTTTACTTTTGTGGTGATGTGGCTAGTTAGCAGTTTTCTCCGCTAGGTTTAAGAGGCTGATGGGCGCTTGGCTCTGTCTTTATCGGGAGATCGGGTCTAGTTTTGGCGCAACGATTTGCGATTGAATCAGACGGAGGGTCTGAAAGAGGTTTGAGGCGATCGCAATCTCTAAAGATAGAACTCGCGTTCCAGCCAGCCAAGGAAGTGCTTAAATCAAGAGGGGATGATTGTGATTTAAGCAAACTTAGTATGTCCGATCGAGGTTTACGACTAGTTCTACAAAATCTGACCGATACCCTAGTGAGGGATGCTCTGGTACAGCAAACCACCCACGATTTAAGAAATGCCTTAAACGTCGATCGGGTTGTTTTATACTACTTTTACTACCCTTGGAAAGGGCAAGTCACCTTTGAATCCCTAAGCCAGCAGGAATTCTCGATTGTTGGCTCTAGCGGTCCGGATGAGTGCTTTAATGGCGACTATGCGGCTTTATACGAAGCTGGGAGGGTGAGAGCGATTGAGGATATTGAAGCCGAACTCATCGATCCCTGCCATCGCGATTATCTGCGATCGCTGCAAGTCAAAGCCAACTTGGTCGTACCAGTCCTAAACCCGCAAGGACTGTGGGGATTGTTGATCGCTCACCATTGTCAAGCCACTCGCGCTTGGAGCAAACGCGATATCGAACTGGTGCGCCAGGGAGCAAAAACCTTACAAACCGTCCCGGCGATTCAAAATCGCTCCTAATCCAGAAGCGGTATCTTACAGCGCTTGAGCGCGTTTCATTTGCTCTCGTTCAATGGCTTGGAACAGGGCGCGAAAATTGCCTTCCCCAAACCCTTGAGCTTGATGGCGGCGTTCAATCATTTCAAAAAAGAAAGTCGGTTCTGCGAAAATGGGCTGCGTAAAAATCTGTAACAGCAAAGCCTTCAACACCTCGGTTTGAGAGTCTACCAGGATATGCGATCGCTCAATCGCCTCCCACTCTAGCTCAGAAAAGCGATCGCAATACTGAGGGTGTAAAGCTTGGTAGTAGCTTCTCGAAACCGCGAGAAAATCCACCCCCGCCGATCTCAGGCGGGGAACCGTCTGAATAATATCGGGCGTGGAGAGCGCAATATGTTGAATCCCCGCCCCACGATTTGCGGTTAAAAACTCTTGAATCTGGGAATTTTCGCTCGCCGGTTCATTAATCGGGAACTTCACCCCGCTAGCAGGATGAATCATCACCTGAGAATATAATCCAGATTGCTCAGTTTTGATTGTAAAGCTTTGCTGGCGCTCCATCTGTAAGACTTGCTCGTACCAACAAGCCGCTTGATGCAAACTACCCGCCGGAACGTTGAGAACGACATGATCGATTTCCGTAAACAAACCGCCCGCTTGGCGATTGTGCCTAGCGCCACTGTTATCTTCAATTAAGGTATGACACGCACTACCCCAAGCTGAAATTTTTCCCCAGGTTAACTCTTGTTCGGAGCGAAGAGGTTGTAGGATAGTGGCACCTTGAACAATCGCGCGTTGGACAATCGCGCCAACATCAGTCACTCGTAGCGCAATATCAGCGACTCCCGGCGGGTGCTGGGCGAGGTATTCCGCAATCGGACTTTGGGGGCTTAAGGGGGAAGAAAGGGCGATCGCAATTTGACCGCTTTGAACCCCTACCGTATGAGCTTGCTGCTGCACGCCCCCCATGAGGCGGGCAAGTTTTAAAGATAAATCGTCGCTAGCTTTTTGGAACCCAAGGCGCTGAGTAAACCACTTTTCCCATTGTTGGGCATCGTCTACATAGAAGTGGATGTGATCGATTTGCATTCGCCAGTCAAATAACTACACTCCCCGCCATCAGGATAACGAGGATTCCAGGCAGATTAAAGCTCCAGAAGGGGGAATTCTTAGATTTCACAGGTATCCCCGGTGCAGTCGAAATCGCGTAGAGGCGATCGCCCTTGCTTCCACAGGAAGCTACTGCTCTTGCATTAACCGCAGATAATTTTGGCGCAGTTGTACGTGATTTTCTGCCATCCGTTCGGAAAGTTCTTTCTCCACATCGCTAATTTGTCGCCAAAACTGCGAAGAACGACTCGCCGCGATGAATTCACCCCAGAGTAATTCAAGCAATCTGGCGTGATCGGGATTTTCTTGAGCAACTTTATCGCGCAACGCCGCAAAAGCTTGATTGGCTTGGGGTTGCTTGCTCACTTCCCGCGCTAAAGCGATGCATTCTTGCAGTTGAGTGACGTAAGTGCGTGATACAGAGTGAGTCATAATTAAAAGGCACTAGTTAAAAAAATTGTTAAACGACCAGTCAGGGTTCTGGTATATGATTCTACATTAATAAAAGTTAACTTTTACAGGAGTCGTAAGTCTCTGTCTCAAGTTAGGTTATTAAAATGAGCAAGCAGCGAGCATTTTCTGGGGTTCAACCGAGTGGTAATCCCCATTTGGGAAATTATATTGGCGCAATCCGCAATTGGGTAGAAGGACAAGACCAATATGAAAATTACTTTTGTGTCGTTGATTTACACGCGATCACCCTTCCGCAAGATCCGGCGACACTCGCTTCTAATACTTACACCCTAGCCGCGCTTTACCTCGCTGCGGGACTCGATTTGAACCACAGCACCATTTTTATTCAATCCCATGTTTCGGCTCATAGCGAGCTAACTTGGTTGCTCAACTGCATTACCCCGGTTAACTGGTTGGAAGACATGATCCAGTACAAGGAAAAAGCAGTAAGACAAGGGGAAAATGTTAATACAGGCTTGCTCGACTATCCGGTACTGATGGCTTCAGATATTCTCCTGTACCAGGCTGATAAAG
>JAAHGE010000578.1 GCA_010672635.1 Desertifilum sp. SIO1I2
CTTCTAGGGTGAGATTCTGCGTTCCGTCTAGGGTACCGTTAAAGCTGAGAGTTCCCCCAGCGATCGTAATATCGTTACCTAGGGTGGTATTGCTATTAATGGTAATCGGGCTATCGGTGGCGCTGAGTTTAACGATCCTGTCACCTTACAAACAACAGGCGCGATTGAAGTTGATGCGCCCCTATCAAGCGCGAGAGGTTTAAGCTTAAATAGCGCAACCACTGCACTGAATGCCAATCTCAGCGCAACCGATAGCCCGATTACCATTAATAGCAATACCACCCTAGGTAACGATATTACGATCGCTGGGGGAACTCTCAGCTTTAACGGTACCCTAGACGGAACGCAGAATCTCACCCTAGAAGCTGGAACCGGAGAGATTAATTTTTCAGATGCAGTGGGGAGTAACGCACCTTTAGCCAACTTGAATATTAACAGCGCCGATCGAGTGACATTTACCGGTTCGCTGACCGCTACAGGCAACGTTACGATTAACAATAGCGGCTTGCTGACGATTCCCAGCAACGCACCGATCGATTTAGGGGGAAGCTGGAGTCAAACTGGAAGCGGTGCAGTTTCCCTAGGAAGCAACCTTACTGCGAATGGGGGTATCCAATTCGAGGGATTTGTTACCCTGACGGATAATGTTAGCTTCTTGCCGGGGCCAGGCGCGATTGCTTTCAACTCTGGCTTAGATGCAGGCGACAACCCCCTCACCCTCACTGCCCGTCAAATCGATTTTGGCGGCCCCGTCACGGGAACCAATACCCTCCTCCTTCAACCCACCGGCGCTAGGCAGAACATCGTCCTAGGTACCGCTAATGACCCATCTGCATGGGAACTCACCGCCGCCGAAATTGGCTTTTTAGAAGGGTTTAGCAATATTACGATTGGGCTAGAAAATGGGGAGAATGCGATCGCCATTAACGCCGATCTCGCCTTCACCTCCCCCGTTACCCTCCAAACTGGGCAAGGAAGCATTACCGGAACCGGAAACCTATCGAGTAACGGTACCCCCATTCGCCTTAGAGCAGGGAGCAATATCATTATTTCTAATATCGACACCTCCAATCTTGACGGCCCTGGCGGAGAGATTCTAGTCGAAAGCCAAACCGGAGAAATCTCCACCGGGAACCTCAACGCCTCCGGAACCACCCAAGGCGGTGCAATTAGCGTTCTAACGCCCATTCGGATTACAACAGGGGAAATTAATTCTAGCGCCACGATTGGGGATGGTGGAAACGTCATCTTAGATCCGCAGGGCGATATCCAAGTTGAGTTTATCAACGCCCAAGGCGGAACAGAAGGGCGAGGGGGAGATATCGCGATCGCCACCGAGCAGTTTTTCCGCGCCCTCAGTACCTTCATCGACCAAAACGGCATCCTCTCCAGCATCTCCAACGCCGGGGGACAAGGTGGGGGAAACATCACCATCCGCCACGGAGGGGGCGTCAGAACCCCGTTTATCGTGGTGGACGATCCTGAAACCGGAAACACCCTCGACTCCAGCCGCAACGGGACTAGAGGCAACATTACCGCAGGCTCAGGCACCGGCGAAACCCTCGCCCCCGGCGCTTACTTCGGCCCGTTTACCCAAGGCCCCATCTCGGTGATTACCTCTGGTTCCCCGCGTCCCGATCCCGTCATTCCCGAACCGCCCCCCAATATCCCCGAACCGAATATTCCCGAACCGCCACCCCCCGATCCCCTACCGGCCGATCCCGATATTATCGATCCGCCCCCCAATATCCCCGAACCGAATATTCCCGAACCGCTACCCCCCGATCCCCTACCGGCCGATCCGGATATGAGCGATCCGCCTCCCACTATTCCCGAACCGAATATTCCCGATGATGCACCGATGCTGACTAACCCTGAAGAAACGCGCCTTGCGACAGACTTAGAGAGCAGCCAAACGGCGTTAACCCTAGAAGAAGGCGAAATAACTGAAAATATCAATCTCGATACCACTGAGATATTGCGCGATCGCATTAGTCAAGCCCTCGCCAACGGTAACACCGTCTTGGCCTTGTCGCTGATTGAACAACTCCGACTAGACGAACTCAGAAACTACTTCGGAAACAACCTTGCCATTAACCCCAATGGTTCCGTTCTCCTACAAGATAGCCTCGCCACCCCATCCGTAGAACTGCTCTCCCTAGAAGAAATTCAAGCCACCTTAACCGACCTTGCAGATCGCACCGGGAAAAATCCCGCCATTGTCTACCTATTCGCCGAACCCGAACAACTGCATCTCATCCTCGTTTCCGCCAACGGTCAACCCCTGCTTAGAACCCTACCCGCAGCCAACCGCGACGCCTTAATTCAGGTGGCGAATACCCTCCGTTCAGAAGTCACCAACCCTAGAAAGACCGATACCGATAGCTACCTCCCCTCGGCTCAACAACTCTACCAATGGCTAATTGCTCCCCTCGAAGAGGAACTGCAAGCTAGAGGGATCGATACCCTGGCTTTCTCAATGGAAACCGGACTGCGAAGCCTTCCCCTAGCCGCTTTACACGATGGCGAACAATTCCTCGTCGAGAGCTATAGCTTGGGCTTAATTCCCAGTATCAACTTGGTCGATACCCGCTACCAAGATATTAGGAACGCCCCCGTCTTAGCGATGGGAGCCAGTCAATTCACCAACCTCGAACCCCTCCCGGCTGTTCCTGTTGAGTTAGCTACCATTACCCAAGTCCTCGGACAAGGAAAAGCCTTCTTAAACGAAGCCTTTACCCTGAATAACCTCAAATCTCAACGCGCCGCCAACCCCTTTGCAGTGTTGCACCTAGCAACCCACGCCGAATTTAGACCCGGCCAAGCTAGCAACTCCTATATTCAACTGTGGAACGAGCAACTGCGCTTAGACCAACTCCGCCAACTGCGCTTAGATAACCCCGTGGTTGAACTTTTGGTTCTAAGTGCGTGTCGGACAGCCGTAGGAGATGAAACCGCCGAATTAGGCTTTGGGGGACTCGCCATTGCAGCCGGAGTCAAATCTGCGATCGCCTCTTTATGGTACGTTTCTGACGAAGGAACCCTCGCCCTGATGACCCAACTTTACGAACAACTCAAAACCGCCCCCATCAAAGCGGAAGCCCTCCGTCAAGCCCAAATAGCAATGATTCAAGGTCAAGTTCAAATCGAAAACGGTCAATTCCGAGGTCTCCCCGCCTTCAGCAACGACTTTCCCCTCCCCTCAGAACTCGCCAACCTAGCCCCCGCCAACCTCTCCCACCCCTACTACTGGGCATCATTTACCCTCATCGGGAGTCCCTGGTAACAGTGCTGAGTGGGTTCCTGAGTGCTGAGTGGGTTCCTTAGTGCTGAGTGTAAAGTGCTGTTGCTTTAGCTTCTGCGAAGCAGTGTGCTGAGTGGGAAAAGAGTGCTGTATTCAACTTCTTCCTCCCATCCCCCCATCTCCCCATCCCCCCATCTCCCCAACCCGAACCTATGG
>JAAHGE010000579.1 GCA_010672635.1 Desertifilum sp. SIO1I2
TGTTTTTCCCAAGTTCTGGCAATTCTGGCTGAATAGGATAACCTAGACTGAATAGAATCCAGTCGCATAAATACAGTAAAGAACGAACTTTGTCGCCGTAGCTCGAAATTGCCCGACAGCATTCGTTAAGCATGGTTTGGGTTTGGATGAACCCCGGTGTTCCAGGGTTCAGAAACTGGACTTTCGTAGTCCGAGTAACTTCACCCGTTAATAGGGTGTGTTTCCAGATTTGATAACGACCAATGCATTTTGCATCAAGTTCAAGTAGGTGGGGCAATAGCCAGCCGTGAGTTGGGTTGATTAGCATAGCCTGTACAAGTAATCTCCCGCTTGCAGGCGATAGCTAGCAAATATTCGGGAGCAGGTCACTGGCCACTCTAACTCCCTGTCAAAGAACGACTTCAGGAATTGCTTCAAGGTCAACAGTTGCAGTGTTTTGAGAACCGTTAAATTGAGGTAGATTGGATTGAGGCTGTAAGCGTTTAACCAGCCATTGTTGAGTCTGTTGTTGCATCTGTGCGCTCCAGTCAAATACCACAGGTAATGGGGGTCGAGTGAGGTGCAAGGCAATTACGACTAATTTGACTTGATTGGCAGCAATATTTTGTTGTTCGTAGAATTGGGTAACAACCCAGAGTCGGGTGGCATCAGTCCAATTCAAACGGGGATGGCGGAATGCCCAGTCAAAAACTTTGGGGACTCCTCGCCTCATCCCTAAATTAACGGTCGCTTGCACATAAACAGTGGTACTATCCGGTAAAGTTAATGGTGCAGTTAAATCAACACCTAACTGGATGGGGTGATTGGGTTGCAGCACAGTTGGCATAATATTGTGTAACTGTGCGATCGCCCTAGTAAGTTGAGGTTCATTGGTCAACAATGAACTAGGATCGAGTCCAATTTGCACTTGCCGTAAGTACAGATTCAGTTGTTCTTGAAGTTTTGAGAGGTGGGGCGAACGTGTTTTTGAATTGAAAGGACACAATTGTTGCAAGGTTACTAAAGTCATCGCGATCGCCTAATCCCCTCAAACTCGACTAGGGCATTCCATGTCGTATCGGGAATCTGTTGCATCGCCTTGACACAAGTGATAAAGGCTTGCCACTTTTCCAAGCCATAGGAATCTGGAGACAAACCTGTGATTTGACAGAATTCGTTGAAATTTGAACACCAGTAAAATTGTCCAAGCTTTTCTCTGAATGCTTGGAATTGTTGGGAGTCCATAATGTCGTGCCTAAACTTTAGAATAATGTCCCGCTTCAGGGGAAACATTGAAAAAAAAGCACCCATTGCTGGGTGCTAACTATGCCAACACATCAATTCACCTCAAACAACCCGGTAGGGTAGTGAATTAAGTCCATCGTTAGACCAACAATGTGATGAGTTCATTAAGCAAGAGATACTTTTTACCTTGCTTGAGTCCAACTTGGAGTTGTTGCAACCGGGTAACAACCCGAATCAATCTCGTTAAGCTAGTTTGGGCGACTTCTTGTTTGAGGTAATACAACCGCTTTGGATTGGATAAACCACACACTGAGGCAATTGTACAATCGCCCGAAATTGAATGCGAGAGAGCAGCCTTAACCCATAGCCAAGTCCGAAATTGGGTATTTAGGGTAGCGATTAGTTGGTTCGGGTGCGTATTTTGCAGAGCATCAAGGAGTGCAACCAATTGGTGGGCGTTACGAGTTCGGACAGCATCGGCTAGTTCCAAAGCGGTGTGGTTAGTATCTGGAACGAGTTGTTTGACCTGCTGAATCGTGAGAGAATTCCCAAGCAGTTTTAGTTTGTTGAGTTCAGTTGCTAATCGGTAGCTATCCGTTCCGATTGCCATCCCTAGATAGCGGACGATGGTCGAGGATAACTTTAACCCCTTGGCTCGCGCCTGGGTAGTAACAGCTCTTTCGATTCGGAGCGTATCCCAAGGACTGAGTTGGGAATAGTTGAGCGTTGTTGCTTGTTGCATCAACCATTTAGCGAGTTTGGTACGTTTATCTAGAGATTTGGCAGTCAGTACCAGTATCGTGGTCGCTGGAAGTTGGTTGAGCCATTGCATTGTACCGAACAGGGATGCGGTGAAGGTTATTTGGTCAACGACGATCAACTGTTGTCCTCCGGTGAGGGGATGCGTACGCGCAAGAGGCTCAATCTGAGTTGTCAGTAGAGTGGCGAGTTGGTCACTATTCAGCGAAAGAACCTCAAACTTGTGGCTGTTCAACTCAGACCAAGGTGCAATGCTGTCAAGATGTTGGTTAATGCGTTGCTCGATGCGATAGCGATCGTCACCGATTAAAAGTTCGATTGGCATTTCTGTATGACCAAAGAAAAAGCTCCTAACCCTAATTGATGGGGTCGGGAGCAATGTAGATGTAGTGGTAGAACCACTCTCATATCGCGCGATAGCGTGCGATAAGCGCAATCCGGTATGATTTGTTGGTAAACTTCTTTGCAACCGAGTTGCCAAGCTAAATAGTCCCAAGGCGTTAACAGGCTGTGGACGACCGGGAATCAGCTTTCTTTGTGCATGGCACGCTTATCCAGTGCTTCTACTGTGTCAGGGTTAGGCCATGTTGCAAAATCTGAATGAAACAGTTCTGCCAATTTTTCGTAATGGGGTAGAGTCTAATTTTGCAGGGTGGACACTAGAATACCAAGAATTTTTTCAATTTCTTTGATGTAGTAGTCGCTGATATCTATGAAGGCAGTTTGTCCTTCCAACTTGAGAAATTTCCAATCGGTTCCAGTGGTGACAGCTCCATAAACTAAATCCGTTGGATTGTTCTCTCGCTGGTTAAACAAACGAGCCGCGATCATGGTGGCGATGCATTGTCCTAATCCGCTGGGGATGCTTTCATTTTTGGCTTCCACGATCGTCAGAACTGGACTGGTGATGTAATACTGCTCGGTAGAACGACTCAAGATGAAGTCGCATCGTCCTTCTAAGCCTTGCTCTGGAGCGACTTCAAAGGTGCTGCCAGAAAAAACGGAAATTTGGTTGCCTAGCAGGCGTCGAACTTCGATCAAAATGGGCATGACCAACAGCTCGGATCTCGCTTTTTCAGTATTAATTGCACTGGCAAGGGGGAGTTGATCTTTGAGAGTGAGGGTAAGCAACTCGCTCTTGGCGATCGCTTTGGTTTCGGTAAATAGATCTTGGGTTTCGTTGGTGACGATCCCGAAGTCCTTTTTGACTTTGCTTAGGGTGAAATTACTGTAGGACATTGAGATCCCCCTGATGGTAGCGTGCTATAAGTCAACTGATTGAGATGTGGGACTACGATGCACTGTTCAGAGAAGAGATGCAGGAACCGATAACCCCAAGCCATGAACTAGAATGCCGAGGATTTTGTTGAGATTGGGCCAGATGTAGTAGTCGGTCAGGTCAATGGAAGCCGTTGTACCGATAAGTTTCAGGAATTTCCAGATTTCGCCAGTGGTTACGGCTCCATAGATTG
>JAAHGE010000058.1 GCA_010672635.1 Desertifilum sp. SIO1I2
TCTTTAAAGAAAGCTAACGATCAAAACTTTGGCGGAACCGATGCTGCGGTTGCCTATGAATGGGCAACTAAACATAAGTTCAAAGCCGATGTCATTTGTTTCTGGACGGATAACGAAAGTTGGTCAGGTTATGGTCATCCTAGCCAAGCGCTGGCAGCCTATCGCAAAAAAGTGAATCCCGAAGTTAAGGCAATTTACGTCACTTTGGCTCCTTACGCTATTACCTTAGTCGATCCGCACGATCCCCTATCCTGGGACTTCGCAGGCTTCGATCCCGGTACGCCAAAAGCCATTCAAATGTTAGCCGCTGGCGACTTATAACTCAGTTTTACCTTAGACCGTATCGCGCTTATCATCTTATGGATTGTAAGCGCTTTTCTTGAGATAACATTTATTTACTCGGTAAATGAGTAGGATGGCGATCGCCTTCTGGCGGTCTCTTGCTGAATGAAGAAAACTGTGAGTATGGTAGAAGATACATCCAGCTTCAGTACAATCTCTTATGCTTACCGATCGCGAACTTTTTGATGAATCTTTTTATCTCGGTACTTATGCAGATGTCGCCTCGGCGGTTACTGCGGGAAACTTTACCAACGGATATCAGCATTTTCAGATTCACGGTCAGTTTGAGGGACGCAATCCCAGCGCGCTATTCGATACTCCCTATTACCTCCAGCAATATCCTGATGTGGCTCAGGCTTTTTTTCAGTCGCAAGTTGTTCCCTCTCAGCACTTTGTTACTTTTGGGCAATTTGAAGGTCGTAACCCTAGGGCTGTTTTTGATACAGCATTTTACTTGGCCAGTAACCCAGATGTGGCTCAGGCGGTTGGACGCGACTTGCTGACGGGGGTAGAACACTTTGTCCGATTTGGGCAATTTGAAGGGCGCGTTCCTAGCGTTCTATTCAATCAGGTTTATGTGTTTGGCGATAGCCTTTCTGATGATGGTAACGGATTTATCCCGACAGGCGGTCAACTTCCCCCCAGTCCTCCGTATTTCCAAGGGCGCTTTTCTAATGGACCCGTTTGGATCGAGCAATTAATCCCGCGTTTGGGGTTGAATCTGACCCCGGAAACTAATGTAGCGTTTGGAGGTGCAACTTCCGGGACATTTAATGTGAATACCGAACGCCTCCCGGCGGGTTTCCCTCCGCTTCCGGGCGTTCAAACGCAGATTGATGGTTATATTAGCGCGGCGAATGTTGCCGATCCGCGATCGCTCTACGTGGTTTGGGCCGGTTCTAATGATTACTTAGGGGCCCGATCCACCGACGTTCAGGGCGTTCTCAATAATATTGCTCTGGCGATTACCAAGCTGACGAATATTGGCGCGCGGAATATTATGGTTCCTAATTTACCCAACTTGGCAACTACACCCCTAGCGACCAGCTTAGGCCCAGACGCTGCTCAAGGATTAACTCAACTGAGTGCGGCTCATAATGCGGGTTTAGCCACCCTCATCGAAACCCTAGATCGCAATCCAGCAGTTAATATTATCCCGGTGGATGTGGAAGGCTTGATTAACCAGGCGGTTACAAATCCTGCCAGCTTAGGGTTTACGAATGTCACCCATCCGTTACTGGTGCAACCGAGCAATAATCCCAGTGAATATCTATTCTGGGACGATCTGCACCCAACCACCGCCGCCCATAGCTTTGTGAGCGATCGCGCTTTGAAGTCTACCACAGCCCTAGGCGAAGTAGCGAGCATCGAACAGGCTCGCAGTGCTAGATAATTAGAGCGCAGACTGTCGCGCCGAAGTTGGGGAAAAGCCTAGGCGATCGCCATAACGCACGGTGCGAAAGGAAGTGGAATCGCTCTTCGGATGATAGAGAGTATACGTCGCCTCACCGGGTATTTTCCCCACGCTACCCACCCCAATAATCTGTTTAGGGGAGAGCGTTTGCACCTGATTGGCGGATTCCCCCTCCAAAGAGGTGAGGCTGCTTGTCACCGAACCCGATTGTAATTGATACTGAAACGCCTGACCCGAACGCCCGCAAAATAGGCGGTTCGCCTCGCCCCGAATCAGCCGATCCAACATTTGCAACGGCGGCGTTTCAGGCGTCAATTCGTCGTCAACGCCTAGGGTACTGCCATGAATGAGCAGACAGTCTAATTCAAAAAAGCCAAAATGGAGCGATCGCAACCACTGCACCATCTCCCGCGAAACCGAGTTCCAGAGCTTTTCCACCGTCTCCGGGCCATAACGGGCGATTAACTCCGGCGTTTCCGAACTCGCCCCAACTGCGTGCAGGCGAAAGCATTGTTCTTCCCACCATCCTACGCATACCTGGGGTTCGGGTTCTCCGCGTCGGGGCGATCGCACCCGCCGCACCAGCGCCTCGCAATCGGCCTGCGGCCCCACCAAATCCCCCAGAATATACAGGGCCTCAATGCCCCCTTTCACCCGCTTGAGATCGGCCAGAACCGCCTCATACGCCGCTAAATGACCTGCAATTCCACTTAAAATCGCCCAATGACTCATCTTCAAACCTATCCTTAACGCTGACACACATGGGTGGCATCTTCCGCCATTTCCGCAAACTCCAGGCCCCGCGCCAGCCGCCAAGCAAAAATCGCCGGAAGTCCTTTGTCTACAATCGCCGCGCAGGTTTGCTGATAGTCGTAAGCCACCTCTTGCAGGCTTGCTTGCTGCATCTCGGTATCAAAAAGGGCGTAAGTGGCGTTCGGTCGTCCGTGGCGCGGTTCCCCCACAGAACCTACATTGATAATCTGTTTTAGCGGTACGGTGAAATTCAAAGTGCTGGCAGTGTTCGCCTGGGGATGTAAAAGCGCAGCCTGCAAGCTTCCAGATTGCAAGCGCCGGATATAGGGGCGGTGAGTATGGCCGCAAAACAGCACATCCGCCCCCGCAGAGAGTACCCGTTCTAAGGCTAAGAACGCATCCACATCTGAGAGCAGATATTCGTGGGCGCTGTGGGGACTACCGTGAACAAAGGCGAGATTTTCGTGTCGGAGGCTGTGGGGTAACTGGGCGAGAAATTCCCGATTTTCTGGGGTAATCTCGCGATTCGTCCATTCGTGGGCAATCAACCCGCGCTTTTCTGCCAGTTGGGAGGGATAGCTACATTCGCAGGCGTTGAGGCCTTCAACGATGTCTTCATCCCAACAGCCCGCACAGGTGGGAATGGAGAGCGATCGCACTTTTTCTACCACTTCATTAGGATAGGGGCCATAACCCACTAAATCTCCCACGCAGAAGATTTTCTCCGCTTTTTGGCGATCGATATCGTGCAAAACCGCTTCCAACGCGGCTAAATTACCGTGAATGCAAGAAAGAACCGCTATCTTCATGTTTAGGTCTCCATTGCGGCGAGTTGGTCTTGATAATGAGCGATCGCAGCATCGGACAAACAGCACTCTTGGAGAGTTTGCGCGATCGCAGTCGTATTCAATCCCACGCCAATTGCTTCTATCCCGCTGACAAATTCCGGCCTTCCTGCTAACCGCCGCGCCTCGTGCAACTGGGAAATTTTACTTTCCCCTCGACCGGATAGGAAATCAAAATAAAATACGCTACCATCCGGCTGATTAAAAATTCCCTTCGCCCGTTTCACCTCGCCGTAAGCGCCTTCCACCAACTCATACCAAAACACATCTAAACTGGGCGGATCGACGACTTGACCCGTCAGCATAGCCCGCCAAATCTCAACATTTGCAATGGGGGTACTCTGGGGATTTCCCACAACGACCCGATCCGCCCAAGCGTGCCATTCAGTATCCTGCAAGCCTTCTGGAACAACGGCCACCCGATGCATCGGCGTTTGAAGGTTAGAGCGTTCCTGGGTTAACTCTAAATGAACGCCGACTTCAATACAAACAGGAGTCCCCTGCGCGAGTTGGGCGGAAATTTCTTGAGGGTTTCGATCCATTGCCACTTGGATGCGATCGCTCTGACAACTCAAGTAAGCTGCATCAAGGGGGACGCCTTCTGTTCCTGGCGCTAAATAAAGAACCTCGCGGGGGGCTTGGGCGATAAATTCGGAAATCCAAGTGGTTTTACCACTTCCCGGCGGCCCGGCAACCACGATCATCATGACAGAATACTGGGGGTTGCCACAACTTTTGGCCGGGTTTGTCCTTGGCTGATTTGGGTATAGCTGAGAAGGGTCGGGGCAAAGGAAAGTGCTGCTAGTTGGGTAATTCGCTGCAAAGAGTTGAGCATGAACCGCGATGATAATGATTATCATTTTATTCTACTGGCTCATCTTAGAAGTTAATTGGGATGTCTGTCAATTTGCTCATGCCTCAATCAAGATTCTCAGCCCAGGCAAAGCGATCGCCCCATTGGGTTTATGCTCTGATGTTGGGGGTATCTGCGATCGCTCGCGCGGTAATCTTAATGCTGACTCTCCTTCAAATCGAACTTTTCGGTCAACCGGAACAAGCAGAACAGTTTTTGGAGTTTCAGTAACCTAAAGCGGAGATTGTGGCGTATTATCTGATTCCAGAGAAGACTCCTCAAAAGTGTACGAAAGTGCGATCGCGCCTCAACTTAATCTTCAGGCAGAATGGTACGGAAGGTATGGTGGAGGCGAAGTGTAAGCGATTCCAACTCAGCCTTCAGTCTCTTATCTCAACTTAGTCCCTCTCAATCCGGGAAGCGGCACGCTAGTGGTGATTTGGCAGCAAGCACCGCAGTGAAAGCCCTTGTTATAATGGGTGAGGGCGATTCCGCGAAGGCGAATCGGGCTTTTCTATCCCAAACCCCTAGAGATGTACTGCGAACTCTGCCAACGACAACTCGAACATCTAACGCTTCACCACCTGATTCCTCGACAAAAGACCAAGCGAAGAAACGAGCCACCTAGCGCCACCATTGAGATTTGTTCGGCGTGTCACCGCCAAATCCATTCCCTGTTTGATAACCAATACCTGGCAAAAGAGCTAAATACCCTTGAAAAGCTGCAACAAGAACCCCAAATGGCAAAATTTTTGCAGTGGGTGAGGAAGCAAAAACCCGACAAACGCATCCCAGTCAATCGAGCCAAGGGATAGAGCCTGAAGCGGGTTTGCCCTCCCCTAACCATAAACTTCTAGGACGTACTGACGTTACTCCCGGATGTTTATAAAAAGTTCTGTCAAAAGAAAGACACTTTTTGAGTATCCCTCATTCTATCCTGAGTAGATTGTGGAAGGGTTAAAGAGTCTGTAAAGTTATCGCACTCTAGCGACGACGGGTAGGGAAATGCATAAAATAGAAACAGATAGCTTAGGTCTTTGTGACTTTTCTTGATTTCTCGTTACCAGGATTTAGCAATCTTGGTAGGAGAGGGGTTTCCGGTCTGAAACACAATCAGGCCGTAAAAGGTTGTCAATACACTCAACTTGAGGGGGGTCATAGTTCCATGAATGACTTTCTGTGTCCTCGTAGCCGCTATCGCGGGCAAGTCAAACCCGAAAATTTAGCATTCAATGCTAATTTGCAAGAATTCGCTCAACGCGTCTCCTATATCAGCAACTTGGAAACTAACGGTAAACTCACACCAGAGGCAGCTTATGTCCAAGTCAAAGCCTTGTGGAAACAGCTCAAGCGAAGCAAAAAAATGCTGGGAGTTGGTGAAAATCCCTTCCAAGGGAATGATACGGCTAGCAGCTAGCTAATTGGAGAGTGCAGCCTCAGTAGAGCGCTTGCGAGACTATCGATAGGAGTTGACTGCACCTTGTAAGTCAACGCTTAAGGGTTCTCCTAAAGCTCTGAACTGCCACTCTCCGTTTTGCTTATAGAGTTCTCCCATCAGCATGTTCACTTTGTCTTGATAAGCCGTATTACCGGATAAGCTGTAGCGAGCAACCTCTTTATGGGCAGCATCTACAACCCGCACAAAAGCATTTTCCACTAACCCGAAGTGCTGATTCCGGCTTTGCCCTTGGTAAATATTAACCCCTAAAATAATTCTTTGATAGCGATCGGCTAGAGTATCTAATTTAATCATAATTTGTTCGTCGTCTCCATCACCTTCCCCAGTCAAATTGTCTCCGGTATGAATAACTGTTTTATCAGAATTGCTTAAATGCCCGTAATAAATAACATCTTCGCTAGGGCTTCTCAGTTTTCCCTTATCTGACAGAAGAATAGCATAACCATCTAAATCAAAGTCGCTAGAGTTTCCGCCAAACAGTCCTCCAAACAGTCCTTTGGATTTGGCTACATCCCAGCCTAAGCCCAGCATGATTTGAGATAAATCATGTTCTTTTTTATTTAAATTAATCGATTGACCTTTTTGTAAATTAATAGCCATATTGCCTCTTTTTTGCTGAATCTTAGTAAGAAGGGGATAAACAGATCTGAATTCATCCCCTAATCGCAATCTCAACCATCAATGCTAATTACGCATACTGGTTAACAAATCCTTGCAGACCTTCATTGTAACCTTGACCAACGGCTTGAAATCTCCATTCGCTTTCTTTACGATACAGGCGACCAAATTCAATGGCTGTCTCTCTGGAGAAGTCTTCATCTAACTCGTACTTGACGACTTCTGTATTGGTTTCTAAGTCATAAATACGAATAAATGAATTTTTGACTTGACCAAAGTTTTGATTGCGTTGGCTGGCTTCATGAATCGTCACCACAAACACAATTTCTTGGACGGAAGGGTCAATTTTATCTAAGGCTAGATTAATCGTTTCATCATCCCCTTCCCCGGCTCCCGTGCGATTATCGCCTAGATGGCTCACTGCGCCATCTGGAGATTGTTTATTGTTATAAAATACAAAAAACTTTTCTGTGGGAATTTTGCCATTTGTCCCTAACATAAACACAGAAGCATCTAGGTCATATTCTTGACCTGTATCGGTTTTATTTGCATCCCAACCTAACCCAACTCCAGCTTTCTTCATTCCTGGAGCTTCTTTGGTTAAGCTAATTCTTTCACCTTTGCTTAAGTTGATTGGCATGACTAGACCTCTAATTGAGCAACTACTTGACTCGCGTTAGTTGGGTAGATTAGCTTTGAGGCTCGATCTACTTTACTCTCTAGGTATATTGAGTAACAAAGCCTTGCAAGCCGCCATTATACCCTTGTCCTACGGCTTGAAATCTCCATTCCCCATCTTTACGATAAAGACGACCGAATTCAATGGCTGTCTCTCTAGAAAAATCTTCGTCTAGCTCGTACTTAGCAACTTCGTTATTAGTTTCTAAGTCATAAATGCGGATAAATGAATTTCTAACTTGACCGAAATTTTGCTTCCGCTGTTCTGCTTCGTGGACAGTGACAACAAACACAACTTCTTGGACAGAAGGGTCAATTTTATCTAAGGCTAAATTAATCGTTTCGTCGTCTCCTTCACCAGTTCCCGTGCGATTATCTCCTAAATAAACGACACCGCCTTCGGGAGATTGTTTGTTATTGTAAAATACAAAGAACTGTTCGCTAGGAATCTTGCCATTTGCGTCTAACATAAATACGGACGCATCTAGGTCGTATTCTTGACCCGTATCGGTCTTATTAGCATCCCAGCCTAGACCCACGCCAGCTTTTGTCATGCCAGGAGCTTCTTTAGTTAAGCTAATTCTTTGACCTTTACTTAGGTTAATTGCCATTCCCAAAACCTCTTACTCGATTGGTAATTTGCTAGTGCCATTTTGGCATAGCCCCAAAGTTTGCTTGCAGGTGAGATAACCCTACCTCTAGATTGCGATCGCCATTTAAGCAACAATCAGGGATTTTTTAGGAAAACTTAAGATTGCGACTGGAGGAGCAATTGATAATCTTGTTCGCAGAGCAAATCCTGAGAATTCTCCACTCGGTCGATAAAGAGCAATCCATTGAGATGATCGAACTCATGTTGAAAAATCCGCGCGACAAATCCCGTTAAGACTTGCTGTTGAATCTGCCCTGTGGGGGAGGTGTATTCAACTTCCACTTCTGAGTAGCGCGGGACTAGACCCCGAATGTTGGGAATGCTCAGACACCCTTCCCAACCTTTTTCGACTTCGGAAGATGTGGCAATCAGGCGCGGGTTAATCATGGGGGTTGGGGACATTTCTGGCGCGTGGGGATAGCGAGGATTGGGACGCGACGCCACGATCAATAATTGATAGGGTAAACCGATTTGGGGGGCGGCTATCCCTACTCCATTGGCAGCTTGCATCGTCAGCGTTAATTGCTCAATCGTGGTTTGCAGAGTGCGATCGCCCACAGCCTCGATCGGGCGAGCCACTTGGCGTAATATGGGATGATCGAGCAGGCAAAGGACGGGTAGATCGCTCATAAAACTGCTGAAAACTCCTGAAAGTCTTGATAGAAGAAGACGCGGCTATTCTCTAGAAGCTTAATTTTGAGTTGGTAAGGCACCGAGTTCGACGACTAGGCTTAAGGTGCGATTTTGCCGCAGAAGCGCAAAGCGCAACTGACTGCCAACGCTTTGCGCTTCAATGGCGCGTTGGACGTCATCAAAACTGGTCATGGGTTGCCCGTCAATGGCTTGGATGATATCTCCGACTTGCAAACCGGCTTGAGCGGCGGGTGCATTGGGGGTGACGCCGACAATTAACACGCCTTTATCGGTGGAGACGGTTAAACCCTGGGGGCGATCGCGATTAATTTTAGCTCGCATGGCGGGAGAAAGCGTCACCATGCGAATCCCCAGATAGGGGTGTTCGGCTTTTCCGGTTGCAATCAGTTGTTGGGCGATCGCGCTGGCGGTATGAATGGGAATGGCAAACCCCAAACCTTGCGCCCCGCCAATGATCGCAGTATTCATGCCAATCACTTCGCCCGATTGATTGAGCAACGGCCCGCCAGAATTACCGGGATTAATCGCGGCATCGGTTTGAAGAAACCCCACCCGCTTATCGGGAACCCCCACATCCGAACTCGATCGCCCTGTGGCGCTGATGATACCTGCCGTTACCGTATTATCTAGCCCTAGGGGATTGCCGATCGCGATCGCCCATTCCCCTGGTTTGAGGCTTGTGGAATCGCCTAATGTGACGGTGGGTAAGTTCGTGGCAGGAATCTTGACTACTGCCACATCCGTTAAGGGGTCTTCTCCGAGAACTTCCCCGGCGAACTCCCGACCATCTTTGAGGGTGACGCTCACCCGGTCAGCCCCAGAAATCACATGGGCGTTGGTGAGAATAATCCCCTGCGACTCCATAATAAATCCCGAACCCACCCCTTGTTCGATCTGCGATCGCTCTGGGGGTTGAAAAAATTCATCAAACAATGGATTAAATGTAAAATCCCGTTCTCGGCTAGCAACCGTGCGCGTGGCATCAATTCGCACTACCGCCGGGCCGACCTTCTCCACTGCCACTGCGATCGCGTTAGAATCGGAATCGATCCACCCCTGTAAAGGGTGAAATGCAGGAGCCAAAGGAGGTTGCACGGTCATGCCGGAGGGATTCAAAAGGCGATCGCCCGCAAACGCCACGCTCGCTCCCGCAACCAACAGTAGGATGTAGACGGCAGTATTGCCCCAACTTTTACGGGTTTCCTGAGTTCCGAGATCGGTACTTGGAGAAGTGACTGGATGCGACTCCCCGCTAACCCAATCAGCTTGATGAGCGTCAAAACTTCCCTCTTCGACCTGATGACGTTTCCTACTCATGGTGGCTTTAATCCTCATATTTGGGCAAGCGGGTCGTTATCTACTATTCTGACTGAGTAACTTCTAGTCCGACTTGCACCCATTGACTGAATTCAGCATTATTAAACTCTCCTCAAACATATAGTATGAGGAGCTTTCCGGGTTATTGTGGAGAATCAGAGCGTGGAAATTCCTTTAGAAAGTCTTTGGAGTCAAACATTAGAACGCTTACAACTACAACTGAGCCGACCCACATTTGAGACTTGGATTAAAACGGCAAGTGCAGAACGCTTTGACAATAATTGTCTGGTGATTAGCACGCCCAATCCGTTTGCTCGTAACTGGCTGCAAAAATATTACATCAAAGCGATCGCCGAAGTCGTTCAAGAAATTCTCGGTCAGCCGGTAGAAATTTCGATTATTGTTGCGAGTACCTCCGAAAACGCTAGCACCGGGCAAACTGATGTCCTTTGGCCATCTCCTAATTCTCCCTCCCCCATTGAATCAACCGCCATTCATCCCCGGCCTACGGATCTCAATCTTAAGTATATTTTCTCGCGATTTGTCGTCGGTGCCAATAACCGCATGGCTCATGCTGCCGCTTTAGCCGTTGCAGAGTCCCCCGGACGCGAGTTTAACCCCTTGTTCTTGTGTGGGGGGGTAGGTTTGGGGAAAACGCATCTGATGCAGGCTATCGGTCACTACCGCTTGGAAATTCGCCCCGACTCTAAAGTGTTCTATGTTTCTACTGAAAAATTCACGAACGATCTGATTACCGCCATTCGCCAAGATGGGATGCAACGGTTTCGCGAACATTACCGCGCTGCTGACGTGCTGCTAGTGGATGACATTCAATTTATTGAAGGCAAAGAATACACCCAAGAGGAGTTTTTCTATACCTTTAACACGCTGCACGAAGCCGGAAAGCAGGTGGTTTTAGCCGCAGATCGACCGCCAAACCAGATCCCGCGCTTGCAAGAACGGCTGAGTTCTCGGTTTGCAATGGGGTTAATTGCCGATATCCAACCCCCCGACTTAGAGACGCGGATGGCAATTTTGCAAAAGAAAGCCGAAGACGAACACATGCGCTTGCCGCGAGATGTGATTGAGTATATTGCAACGAACTATACTTCCAATATTCGCGAGTTAGAGGGTGCATTAATTCGGGCTGTGGCGTATATGTCGATTTCGGGGATGGCGATGACGGTGGAAAATATCGCCCCGGTTTTAAATCCCCCTGTGGGGAGTGGGGAAGTTTCCGCACAGGTGGTGATGGCTACTGTGGCCGATGCGTTTGATGTATCGGTGGAAGACCTCAAAAGCAATTCTCGCCGCCGGGAAATTTCTCAGGCCCGTCAGGTGGGGATGTATCTGATGCGCCAGCATACGGATCTGAGTTTACCGAAGATTGGCGAGGAGTTTGGCGGCAAGGATCATACGACGGTGATGTATAGCTGCGATAAGGTAGCGCAACTTAAGGAAAGCGATCCGGATATGGCGCGGACGTTACGACAGTTGAGCGATCGCATTCATTTAGCAAGCCAATCTTAACACCCACTTTAAGTACGAGAACGCAATTTTAGGAGTTCTTGAGGAGAGGCGATCAGTTTAACGGTAACGCTGGCGATCTGGTCGTGCGGGTTGAGGACGAAGAACCAAGCGACATTGACGGTAAACAACGAGGTTTTGACTTTCCCGGTAACGTGGTAAGTGCGATCGCCCTGTTCTTCAATCTGGCGGGGTTGGAGTTGCATTCCGGTGGCTTCGGTTTGCAGGTATTGCGCGATCGCCTCCGGGCCAACAATATCGGACTCGAAGGGGGGATGCAAAATACCATCTGAGGCAAACAGGGTCGCTGTTTGCGCGTAGTCTTGGGCGTTCAGGGTGGCGAAGTATTGCGCGATCGCCCCCGTCAGCAAAGTTTGTCCGGAAGTTTGGGACGTTTGAGTCCGATCGGTGGTTTGCATAAGGTTGCGTTTAATAAAACAGGTTTGGCAGTTTTTATATAATCGAACAGCAGCCTTTAAAACACCTGTGCCTAGGGAAGGATCGTGGATTTAAATGCCGATCGCGTTAAACAAAAAGCATTAGAACTGGGGTTTCACTTGGTGGGAATCGCCTCGGCGGATAGCGAACTGGTTCAGGAGGCGGTGGAACGCTTGCAAACCTGGCTGGCGTTAGGCTACCAAGCGGATATGGCGTGGATGGCGAACCCTCGCCGCCAGGATGTGCGCGAGGTGATGCCGAATGTGCAGTCGGTGGTTTGCGTGGCGCTGAATTACTATACGCCCTACGAACGCCCGTCTGGGGCTAAGTATGCCAAAATCTCTCGCTACGGTTGGGGACGCGACTATCATAAGGTGATGCACAAGAAGCTGAAGGCTTTCAGTCTGTGGTTGGAAGCGCAAGGGGTGCAAACCCGCTATTATGCCGATACTGGGCCGATGCAAGATAAAGTTTGGGCGCAAGCTGCCGGACTGGGTTGGATTGCTAAAAATGGGAATGCGATTACCCGTCAATATGGATCTTGGGTCTTTTTAGGCGAGGTATTGGTGGATCGACCTTTAACGCCGGATCGCCCGCATACGCAACATTGCGGTACTTGCACGCGCTGTTTAGAAGCTTGTCCAACGGGGGCGATCGCGCAGCCGTTTGTGGTGGATGCCAATCGCTGCATCGCTTATCATACGATTGAGAATCGCGAGGTCGATCTCCCGGAGGCGATCGCACCGCATCTAGAAGGATGGGTAGCGGGGTGCGATATCTGCCAAGAGGTTTGTCCTTGGAATCAACGATTTGCTCAACCGACAGATGTGGCAGACTTTACGCCTTATCCGCATAATTTGGCCCCCACTTTGACAGAGTTAGCTAATTTATCTGAGGAAGAATGGGATCGGCGGTTTGTGGCTTCGGCGCTACGACGAATTAAACCTCAGATGTGGCGGCGCAACGCCCGTGCTAATCTTGAGGCATCCCTGGAGGTTGCTTCCACCGATCCAAATGCATGAGTATTAAAGTTATTCTGTTTGATTTTGATGGAACTTTGGCTGATACGCTGGATGCGATCGTCAGGATTACTAATCGCTTGGCCGATGAATTTGGCTATCAACCAACTAGTCCGGAAGATGTCGTGCGGCTTAAGCAACTGACTTCTAGGGAGGTGATTCGACAATCGGGGGTTTCGGTCTTTAAGCTACCCTTTTTGTTGCGAAAGGTGCGATCGGAGTTGAATCAGGAGATTCATTTACTGGCTCCGATTCCGGGAATTCGAGAGGTTTTGCTGGAGTTAAAGGCACAGGGCAATCAGTTGGGGATTGTTACGTCTAATGCCCAAGAGAATGTTTTGTTTTTTCTGGAAAATAATAAGTTACAAAATATCTTCGATTTTGTTTACTCGGAGATGAAGTTGTTTGGTAAGTCGCGGGTAATTAAGCATTTTCTGAAACAGGCAAATTTGCACCCTCAAGAAGTGGTGTATGTGGGCGATGAAACCCGCGATATTGAAGCCGCACAGCAAACTGGTATTCCGGCGATCGCAGTCAGTTGGGGATTCAATTCACCCGCAATTCTTGCCAAACATCACCCGGATTTTTTGATTCATTCTCCTGAAGAGTTGACGGTCGTTATTCGTCAGTTAAAACAACTGAAGATGGGAGATTAAAATAGCCCTCTTTTAAGTTGATTGAGTAATTGAATAATGACGGGGGCGTCTTCAGCCATTGGCAGGCGATCCAGGTAGCTTTCTAGGTCTTGCATGGCTAAGGTTCGGCGCTGAAGTTGATAGTAAAGCAAACCGCGATCGCGCAATTCTAAGGGCGAATCGGGAAACAGTAATAAAATCCGTTCAATGGCGGCTAAAGCTTTAAGTTGTTCTTGGCGCGTGAGATAAATCATTTTTAGATTCGTTAGCATTCTCGCTAAAATTTGCCGAGAATTCACCGGAGGAATGACTTCTGGGGTTAATTCAATCACCCGTCCATAAAGTTGTTTTAATTTATCTTGACAATCTTCGGGAAATAAGATTTCGCCGCGATTAAATACATCGATAAAAATTCCGGCGTCGGCAAAATTCGGGCGGACTAAAAAATGCCCTGGCATCCCAATCCCAATCATGGGAAAGTCAATTCGTTTAGCCACTTCTAAATAAATGACAGCTAATGTAATGGGAATACCTGTCCGCCGATCGATAACCTCATTGAGAAAACTATTGCGCGGATCGTAGTAATTGTCAGTATTCCCACAAAAGCGCAAGTCTTCATATAAGTAACGATTTAACGTTTGCACGACTCGCAAAGGGTAGCGTTCTGGGGGTAAGCCTTCCTCCACGTCCTGAGCCATTGTATCCAGCGCATTGAGATACAATTCAAACTCTAAATTGGGATAT
>JAAHGE010000580.1 GCA_010672635.1 Desertifilum sp. SIO1I2
GGAATGATGGCTGAGAAATTATGCTTTAAGGTAGATTTTGCCGAGGGCTGTATGTGTGTTTTTGTTGCAGTTTAATGTTTGTGAAGCGTTCTGCAACCCGACAAACGGGGATCGCCGCTTTCCTCAAGGGCTAACCTGAGTTAAGGGTTCGGTCAATCTTGGTCAATTTAAGGCTGGGTGTCTTAACATTTGAAATTGAGAGGAATTTTGGGAGTGATGGATTGTGAGACGTTAATCCTTCACTCCTTTCTCTCGGTTTGATGCGGGGCGAGCGATTTTTTAGACGAGGGCGTTGAGCAAGGCTTGCAGTTTGAGTTGAATTTCGGCTAACTCTTTATCGGGGTTGGAACCGGAAACGATACCTGCGCCTGCATAGAGGCGGGCGCGATCGCCTGCAATTAAAGCCGAACGAATTCCCACAATGAACTCGCTATTGCCATTGCGATCGATCCATCCTAAAGGGGCAGCATAGGGGCCGCGTTCAAAGGCTTCGTAACGCTGAATTTCCTGACAAGCGACTTCGCAGGGATCGCCAGCCACCGCCGGGGTTGGGTGTAAGGCGGCGACGATATCTAAAGGATGAATGTTTGGGGGAACTTTGGCTCCGATCGGCGTCCACAGGTGCTGAATGTTGGACAGTTGTAACAGTTGGGGCGCGGACAGCAGTTGCGGCGTTAATCCGAGTTCTGTTAAGCGTTGGGTAATAAAATCAATCACAAATCGATGTTCGCGCCGTTCTTTTTCTGAGGCGATCAAACGGTTTGCTAAGTCTGCATCTTCGATGGGGGTTTTGCCACGGGGGGCGGAACCGGCGAGGGCGTCAGTGGCGAGTTGGCGATCGCCGATACTCATGAGTCGTTCGGGACTCGCCCCCATAAAGTGCTGGCCTTTACCATTGCCGATCGAGAATACGTGACAGTCGGGGTGCAGGCGGCGCAAGTTACTCAAGGAGTCGATCAGGCGAAAGGGGACGGGCGAACGAATATCAATGGCATGGGCGAGAACAATTTTACTCAGTTTCTGGCTGCCAATCGCTTCTAGGGCAGCGCTTACGGCTGATTTAAATTGCTGGTATTGAGGAAACTGGGGTTGCAGGCTTGGAGGGCGGGAGAGGGGGAGATAGGGGGGACGATGTTCAACCTGTTTAATTTGACGCAATTGTTGCCAGAGGCGATCGCACAGGGGATGGATGGGGGTTTGGGGATGAATTTCTAAGTTGAGGACTAAAACGCATTTCTGGTGACTGGTGGCGATTTGCAGTTGCGGTAAAAATAGGGTAGCGGCTGGAAATGCGGCATTAGGTGAGGTTGGACGATCGAAAAAGGTAAAGTTACAAAAAAAGTGGGGGCCAGAAAACCGGAGATGGAGGTCGCCGGTTGCTGTAATTTTATTAAAACAATTTTGGATAAAATTTTGTGCTTTTTGAAACCGATTTCCCTGTTGAATTTGAAAGGTTTTAGTGCTATTAATAGCGGCGATCGCTTCCCCTCGATTGCGATTTTCCCAGTAAAAATTGAGTTGGTTGGGTTGGGCAACTTCCTGTAAGACGAGTAAGGGATCGACCCAAGGGATTTCTTGAGAAATACTGACGAGGTGCGGTTGTTTTTTGGCAAGCGCGTTCTGCTGACAGCTTAATAAAAACTGCTCCAATATCTGTCGATCTTGAAAGAGACGAGGCGGATATGGGATAACGGGTCGAGAGTTGACAACCATGAATTTTGTTGAAGTTATGTTTCTAAACTTTAAGGATCGAGCGAGACATTAGCCTGAAGTGGGGGAGTATCGCGGTTTGAGTCCAAGCGCGGTGAAACCTCAACTTCCCTATGGTACAGAAGAATCCAGCCCTCTGGAATCCCAACTCGCGACTCGGAGATGGGATTGACTCTATCAATTATTTACACCTCATGAGCGAAGAGTGCCCTTAAGTCGTAAAATTATGAAGCTTGAAGGTCATTTAATCAACCCAATCTGATGACTACAAACTCTCTTAGCTATCCCAATAGTAAGTTGTGGTTAGCAGCAATTAAGCCCCCCATGTATAGCGTTGCGATTATTCCCATTTGGGTGGGCACGGCTGTGGCACTTGCTGAAACACAAACCTTAAATTGGGAAATATTTATTACCTTTTTAAGTTCGGCAATTTTAATTGTGGCGTGGATCAATCTCAGCAATGATGTCTTTGATTCAGAAACGGGCATCGACCAAAATAAAGCGCATTCTTTGGTGAATTTAACGGGAAATAAATCTTTAATTTTTAGGCTGGGAAATCTATTTTTAGGCCTGGGGATTTTGGGGATTTTGGCGATCGCTTGGTTGCAACAAGACCCCACCGTCTTAGGCATTGTCCTCTTGTGCTGCTTCTTCGGCTATACCTACCAAGGACCGCCCTTCCGTCTAGGCTACCAGGGTTTGGGCGAAATTATCTGTTTTATTTGTTTTGGACCGTTAGCGATCGCCGCCGCCTACTACAGCCAAACCCATAGCTGGTCAGTCGCTAGCCTAGCCGCCTCCATAATCATCGGCATCAGTACCAGTTTAATTCTGTTTTGCTCCCACTTTCACCAAGTTCAAGACGACCTGGCCGCCGGAAAGCGATCGCCCATTGTTCGCCTCGGTACCGCCACCGGAGCCGAACTGTTATCGTGGATTTGCGGCACGATGTTCGCCCTCACCGCCTTATTCAGCATTTGGGGCATTTTCCCGGCGTGGACGGTTTTAACCCTCCTGAGCCTGCCGCTAGCCCTCCAGTTATGCCGCCATGTGGGACAATACCATAACCAACCCGACCGCGTGAGTAACTGTAAATTCATCGCCGTCACCCTACATTTTTGGAGTGGCTTGTTCTTGGGTTTGGGGTTTGTCCTCTCCGCCCTGTAAGCCAGCTTACTCGATCGCTAAAGAAACGCGATCGCCCCCAACCTGGCGCATCTGGCTCAGAACCTGCACCACCTGTTCGTAGGCTAACTCCGGGTTCGCCACCAAAAACACCGAACCTTGAGGGTTAGCCTGTAAATAAGCTTGGATCTGCGGGTTAAGTTGTTCTGGTGTTAGAGGAATTTCAGCAACAACGATCTGTCCTTGCTCATCCAACTCTACAATCAGAGGATCGGGAGTCGTTTGCTGTTCGGGAACCTCCGCCTCGCTTGGTCCGGGAAGCTGAACGTTTACCCCCTCCTGAGCCGTCAGCGTCATCGAAATCATCACAAAAAACGCTAAAACAGCCATCATCACATTCAACATCGGAATTAAATTAACTTCCGGCAATTGGGCGTTGGCTCGCTGTGACTTAAAACGCATCGTTTTTTTGGGAATTGGGAGTTGAAAAGAGGATGGGGGGATGGGGAGGTGGGGAGATGGGGGGAAGAAGAGGGAAAGTTTACACTTCAATGAGGCTTGCTGTATCCGCTCAATTTCTTTCGATGGCTAAAGACACGCTTGCACCTCCA
>JAAHGE010000581.1 GCA_010672635.1 Desertifilum sp. SIO1I2
GCTGGCTAGCGTTTGTCCATCGGGACTAAACGCTAGCCAGCGGTAGCAGCGACCAAACAATTAAAATCTGGGATAGCGCGACAGGTCAACTCAAAAATACCTTATCTGGACATACCGGATGGGTTCGCACTCTTGCTATGACTCCTGACGGACAAACCCTAGTTAGCGGTAGCGAAGATAGCACCATTAAACTTTGGGATCTCACAACAGGTCAGCTTAAAAATACCCTAACGGGACATCAAGGGGCAATTCGGGCATTGGCGATCGCACCCGATGGCGAAACCCTAGTGAGTGGGAGTAGCGATAACACGATCCGGATCTGGCATTTACCGACAGAGCAGCTCCAGGATATTTTAACGGCTCATGCCAATTACGTTCTTGCTCTCGCCATCAGCACAGACGGGCAAACCCTAGTCAGCGGCAGCAGCGATGGTACCATCAAACTGTGGAACATTCCGACCCGCCAAATGAGAGATACGCTTACCGAGCATAGAGGATCGGTTTGGGCCTTAGCCATCAGTGACGATCGAAAAACGCTGGTTAGCGGGGGAGAAGATCGCGCGATCCGAATTTGGCGCACTCGCTAGATTACAGACAGACGCTGGACTGAACCCCTAAAATGTGAATCGTTGGGGACTCAGCAAGGTCTTATGTTAAATCCTGCAAAAACTGTCGAAATTTATCAACGCTCTCAACCGAAAACCTTCGCCGCCGGGGAAACTATTTTTGAGGTAGGTCGGCCGAAAGATTATATGTACGGCGTCCTAGAAGGGGAGGTAGAGTTATGGGTGAATGGGAGTCCTGTAGAAACGATCCAAGCGGGGGATGTGTTTGGAGAAGGGGCCTTAGTTCATCCTTCCGGTTCTAGGGCTTCAACGGCGATCGCTAAAACCGATTGTAAGTTAGCCTATTTAGATGAGGAGCGGTTTCTGTTTGCGATTCAAGAAACCCCCGTGTTTGCATTGCAAGTGATGCGGAGTTTTTCCGATCGGCTGCGACGCCTAAAAGGATCGATCTAGGCTGGATAACGAGGCGCGATCGCTTCTTTAGATACCCACTTCCTGATTAAATCGGATCATCTCTAAAGAGCGATCGCCATAAACGCCCTCAATTTGCTCGCGGCAACAATCAATGGCAAAATCATTTAATTCTTCCGGTTCAATTCCATAGAGATCGCCAAACACATCCTGTTGTACCCGGCAAAAACGCGGTCTGTCCGCATAAATACTACATTCGCGGGTATCTTGGTCAAAATGGATGCACCAACCATCTTCACCCACTAAGCTGAGATAAACGCTCAGTTCCTCTGGATTTAAATAATCTTCTAGATCCGGCCGATCCGTCGGATCGAGATGACAGCAAGCTCCACATTTTTTTACACAGTGCCAATTAGCCATAGTTCTTCTCGAATGCCCCAATTCATTGTAGAGTTTTCCTAGGGCAATGGGATGGCGATCGCTTCTGTAACGGTTTGTTGCTTAACTTTTGTTGAGTTTTATAAAAAACCTTAAAAATCGGACGCTCTTGCCCTCTAAAATGAAAAGTTGGATTTTTCCTTAAAGTCTTGGGGATAATTTGGGAGGAAACATGGATTTTATTACGAATGCAGTAGGCAGCGTTAACTGGGAAGTTATTGCTCAACTCACCATGCTAGCCTTAATCGTGATTGCTGGGCCTGTTGTGATTTTTCTGCTAGCAGCACGCGGCGGCGATCTCTAGATCGATCGGTTAAGCTTGCCATTTTAATACATTTGGGAGGAAGAGTCGCTCGTTATTAGCAGATCGCTGGGTTTGCAATAGCAAGCGGCTTCTCTGCATTTAAGAGCGATCGCGCTATTGTATTGTTCTAGCTTACTTCAGGCAGACGAGCGCCCACTAACCCTAACTCCACATTCGTATTCCCATTCCAGGTATTCTCGCGCAGTTGATAGGCAATATCTAAACGCGTTGGTAGGGGATAATATTGACCCCAGCGCCATGCGATCGCATTCAGGATTTTCAAATGTTCGCATCGATCTTGGGCAAAAGTCACCTTCAAATGATTTTTACCCACCACCCGTTGCTCTAGGATACGCACATCGGGCGTCCAGAAAGTCGGAGAATCGTTTTCAATTCCGCAGGGCTGAAGCTTCTCAATCTGTTGGTATAATTGGGTATCAATCGCCGCAAAATCGGCTAAGACATCAACTTTAACCAGCGGTTTCAGGTGTTGGGGTTGCAAGCATTGATGGGCGAACTGACTGAGACGGGTTTGCAAGGCTTCTAAGTTCTCCGCCGGGAGGGAAAAACCACCCGCCGCCTGATGTCCGCCAAATTTACCCAATAAATCGCTACAAAATTGTAACGCCTCGAATACATTAAACTCCGGGATGCTCCGAGCAGAACCGCGAATATGGGAGTCATCCTCGTAAGTTCCAATAAACACCGGAACGCCGTAACGTTCCACCAAGCGAGACGCAACTATCCCAATCACCCCATGATGCCATCCCGGTTGCACCACCACTAACACCCGTTCGGCTTGTAAATCGAGTAAACTTTCTTCTACCCAGGCGATCGCTTGTTGTTCAATTTCTTCGCACAGAAGCTGGCGATGTTTATTAATTTGTTCGCACTGCATCGCCCGTTCCAAGGCAATTCCAGGGTTATCCGTCGTCAGCAATTCTATAACAATTTGCGGATCGGCCAATCTCCCCACCGCGTTGATCCGAGGCCCCAAGCGAAACCCTATATCGTCCGGTTTCAGTGCTTTTTGGGTATCGTTTACCCCCGACACTTGAATTAATGCCTGTATCCCCGCTAGCTGAGATTGGGGTAATTTAGCTAAACCGCGTTTTAACCAGCGTCGGTTCACCCCTTTGAGAGGCGCAAGATCGGCAATTGTTCCTAGGGTAAACAGTTCCAAGCACGATCGCAAGATTAACCCATCCTTGCGGAGTTGTTGGGCTAGCGTCACCGCCAGTACATAAGCCATCCCCACCCCGGCTAACCCCCAGTAGGGAGAAGATGGGGGGAGAAGTTTGGGGTTTAAAATAACATTGGCGGGCGGTAGGTTCGGCGGTAAGTCGTGGTGATCGGTAACAATGACCTTTAAGCCCAATTCCCTCGCCCTTGCGATCGGTTCGTAAGCCGCAATCCCATTATCCACCGTCAGGATCAGCTTTACCCCTTCAGCATGGAACTCTTCGACGATCCGCGTATTAATTCCATAGCCCTCATGCATCCGGCTAGGGATAGCGTAATTAATTTTTGCCCCTAATGCCCCTAATGCCCGCCAAAGTAGGGCGGTACTCGTCATTCCGTCGGCGTCATAGTCGCCACAAATGGCAATTTTTTCGCCCGATGCGATCGCGCTCTCTAATAACTCTATACTGAACGCTAGATCTGGAAATTCCTCCAACGGATGCGGTAAATCTAGCAATTCCGGGTTGAGATAATCTC
>JAAHGE010000582.1 GCA_010672635.1 Desertifilum sp. SIO1I2
TAATCACAAGGGATTGAGCAGAAAATGAAGAGTTTGTCGCTCTTTTAGCTCTGCTCAATCCCTTGTGATTATTGGATTTTTTACGCTCTTTTGATGATGCTTTTGTCCCTTTAAAGTCCCGATATTGTTCAAGTTCTCCATAAACATCCTCTCCCAGAAGAGTGAGATCGGCCCGAACCTGTTTCTAACTTCTGAAGCAGGATACTTGGCTCTGAGCTTCCTAAACTGAAAACATCAAGCCAGTTCATGCTAATAGGGCTAATTTGCAATATCTGCATTAGCTGGTAGCGTTCCTAAGTTTTTTCTTAAAAACTCATCAGTTTGAGATGAACTTTAGGTTTATACGCTCAGTCCCAAAACGACAACCTTGAGTCACCTAAGGGTTAAGTTGAGGTTTGAAAACTGTGCGTTACTTAGGAATTGATTTTTAGTTCGGAGGAGCAATTATAAATGGCTCTCAATCAATCTCATTTTAATCTAAACTCTTTTGGTATTCTTTCCGCAGTTGCCTTACTGCCTGTAGCGTTGGGTTCCGTTGCTCCAGTGGCAGCTCAAACCCTGGATACTGATACAAATAACAATTTGATGCAACAGCCTGGTATTACCCAGGATAATCAACAGCAATGGGGTGGTCTTAATGAGCCAGACTCAATGATGCTGTTGGGTTTAGGTAGCCAAGGTTCGGAAGTAGAACAATTACAAGGCTTTTTACAACAACAAGGTTACTATCAAGACGAAATTGATGGTATTTTTGGTCCCAATACTCAGGCTGCTGTGACTGAGTTTCAATCCGAGAACAATTTAGCTGTGGATGGACTGGTTGGGTCAGAAACCTGGAGTGCTATTAGTGATTCCCTAGATACGTTTCCTCAACCAGGAACGGGACTTCAACAGCCGGAAACTCAGCAACCGGGCGGTACCACTAACTTTTAATCGAGTGGCCTAAATGCGATCGCGCTGGGGGGTAAGTTTTGCCCCTCGGCGTACTTTCCTTCTGACGTTAATAACCTGTTTTAGAAATTAGGAGATCCAGATGCTAAGAAGCAAACTTCAACAACTCAGTTTTTTGACAACAATTCTGGGTGGGGCGTTGCTGGCGATCGCAGCCATTCCAGGTAACACTAAAGCGCAAGTTAATCCTTGTCCGAGCATTTACTACGAAGAACCTTATAATCAAGCGATCGCAGTTCCTCAAGGTTGTCCGCCCAACGCAGCCAGCCAACTTGCTCCCCAAGCAGCCAGACCCCTAACTCAACCCGGAATGCAACCCGGACAAGTGGCGCAACCAGGGATGCAACAACGCCCAATGGCCCAGGGAATGCAACCCGGACAAATGGCGCAACCAGGGATGCAACAACGCCCAATAGCCCAGGGAATGCAACCCGGACAAATGGCGCAACCGGGAATGCAACAAGCACAAATTCCATTTCGCGGTAATGACGTAATTGCTCGCGTTCAACCCACCGATGGCACAGTTAACGTCCGTTTAGTCAATAGCACCAATGCCAACATTACCTATGAAGCCATTGGTCATACCCAACCTCGGACATTACCGGGTGGAACGGATACCGTATTAGAAAACCTACCGGCACCTGTCACCCTGACTATGCTGCGACAAGACAATGGGTTAATTGATATTACTCCCATTCGCAATGTGGAGACAGGCGTTCTAGAAGTCTCTGTTCGCGAAGCGCCAAGATTTGATGATACCCAAGGAACGCTCGAAATTCAACAAGACGGTCGAGTCGTCGTTAACTAAAGTCTTTATTCCCATCTGCGGTTGCTCAGATGGGACTTTTTTTATAGATATAGCAAAGTGCTGAGTTAAAACCGAGTGAGTCTCATCTTTTGAGCAGTGAGGAATTTTGAGTCAAATGCGCCGAACTGTCACCCCGGTTTTGTTGCATCGGCTAGAGTCCCCGTTTCGAGAGAATACGGTTTAGACGTTAAGTTAGAGTTTCCAGTAACTCCAACCAAACCCCATTTGTCCAACCAAACCCAATTTCGTTAGAACTGTAGCCAAACTCAATTTTCTCAGAGACTTGAGAGGTGCAGCGCACTACGTCATATTTTTCGACAAGACAACCCCAGCGATCGAATTCTTGAGCCACTAAGCTGATAAATTTGCAGGCGAGGCGGTTAGCTGCTGCATAGTAGCCATAACGACGCAACCCAGCCACCGCAATATGATGCAAGGGGGCCCAACCAAAGGGGGCGTCCCACTGATTGCCACTCACATGGGTGCTGGTGAGGAGTCCGCCTGGGGCTTCAAACTTCGGCAGGTTTTCGACTAGGCGTTGGGCTTGGGCGGCGCTGGCAATTCCCGCCCACAAGGGATAGAAGGTAGTGGCAAATTCGTAGGAACGCCGCTGTTGGGTTTGGAAGTTGTAGTCAAAATAGAGTCCGGCTTGTTCGTCCCAGCAGTATTCATTGATGCGCTGGGTGCGTTGGATGGCGCGGTTTATCCAGGTTTGAGCAATTTCGGGTTGGTCTAAAATTTGATAGATTTGGGCGGTTTGTTCTTCCATTTGCTGAAGCAGGACATTGAGACAAACCGGGAGATAGTGAACAATATCGACGCTAAACGGGCCAAAGCGTTCGGAGGGGTCAAAGCCTGATTCGCGCATGGTGCGATCGCCTTTATAAAAGAGTGGTGTCAGGCAATGGCGATCGCGATCGTAAAATTGACGGACATCATAAGCTGTCACCTCATGAGTCTGATAGTATTCAATGGCGCGATCGTAGTGGGTTCTCCCTTGTTCGTCTCGTTCGTCGCTGATGGCTTCTGGGGCGGGCCCTTCACCGAGTTCAAAGTAGCGCGATAGTCCGGTGGGTTCGTGGAGGTGAGGGGGACCGATCCAATCTTGATAGAGTGTTTCGATGCTGCTAACGGTGGAAGCCAGCCAAGTTCGGTCTAGCGATCGCTCATACGTCGCTAAAATCATTTGAGTCAGTAAAGGCGGTTGGGAACGCTGGAGATAATAAGTCCGGTTGGCGTTGAGAATCTTACCGTAGTGCTGAATTTCGTAAACGAGGTTATCAGTCAGGTTTTGGGCGAGGGATCTTTCTCCATCGCGCCACAAACCCAATTGAATAAAGTAGTTATCCCACCCGTACATCTCGTTAAACCGTCCCCCCGGTACAACATAGGGATGCGGTAAATACAACAAGCCGGGTTCCTGAATTTGCGTTACGCTCTCAGGCAGGATACGCAGTTCAATTTCGTCCCATTCAGAAGGAGCGAGCGTGCGTTGTAAAATTTGTTCAATCCGAGGGCGGTCTGCTTTGGCAGAAAGGTAAACGGGCACACCCGATTAACTCCCAACTGTTCGCCCAGCACCCGATTGGCCGTTGCGAGAATTTCGATTGGGTCATTCAACGGACGCAGCGCATCATTGAGGGCGACGAGAAACGCATCGCGATCGCCATTTCGA
>JAAHGE010000583.1 GCA_010672635.1 Desertifilum sp. SIO1I2
TCCACAATATGCAGGGAGAACCGCTTGGCTCGATGCAAATCGCTATACCCTAGGAGCAATCCTTATTTACTTAGGCTTTGACCCCAATACGACTAATTTAGATGAAATTAACCAAGCCAGAGATTGGATTATTCAACACAAAGCTGCGATCGCGGCTTTTGCGCCCGATACCGGAGAAATCTTGCTCGATCGGGGCGATGTCGATCTAACCTTTGAATGGAGCGGCGATCTGTTTCAGGTCATGAATCATAATCCCAATCTACGTTATGTGATTCCCAAAGAGGGGACGATTATTTGGACTGATAATATTGCAATTCCTAAGAATTGCCACCACCCAACCTTAGCCCATAAATTTATTAACTTTGTTCTAAAACCCGAAGTGGGCGCTCAAATTTCTAACTTTACTCACTATGGAACGCCAAACAAGAGTGCGATCGCGCGCGGCTTAATTAACTCCCAAGACCTAGAAAATCCAGGAATTTATCCGCCTCCAGAAGTCTTTTCTAGATTGAAATACATTAAGGATGTGGGAGAAGCAACCGTCCTATACGAACAAGCTTGGGCAGAAGTCCGGGCGGGCATTAGTCGTTAAGCAAAATCCCCATAACCTTCTAACCTTTACACTCATCGTAGGAGAAACTCCCTGTAACCATGATTGGGTTTGGCAAACGCTTAAGTCTGAGTTTATTCTTCGCAGCAATGGGCTGGCAGATTTTCCCCGCAACCGCCCTTGCTTTTTCCGATACCCAAAATTACTGGGGTCAGCAATGCATCGCAGAACTCGCCAAGCGTCAGTTAGTCAGCGGCTATCCTGATGGGCGGTTTCGTCCGAATGGCAGCGTCACGCGGGCAGAATTTGCCGTTTTGATGTTAAATGCCTTTCCTAACGCACCCATCAAGCGCCCGCAAACCCGTTTTAGCGATGTTCCCCCCAGCCATTGGGCCCATCGTGCCATTACAGACGCCACCCAGCGAGACTTCTTTGCAGGCTATCCGGGCGGCGTCTTTCAACCGCAACAAGCCATTCCCAAAGCCCAAACCCTGGGGGTACTGGCTGGGGCGATGGGTTATGCTCGACCGAACGATCCCTTGCGAGTATTGCAGCGCTATTTCCGAGATGCCAATGGGACGCCCAATTATGCCCAAAGCGCGATCGCAGCCGCTGCCCAACAGGGCATGATAGCGGCTTATCCCGATCCGCAACAACTAAATCCCAACCAACTTACCACTCGCGGAGAAGCGGCCGTTTATCTGTGTCGCGCCCTCAATATTCCAGGCGTTCCCCCCCAATACATTGCGGGGGTAGAAATTCGCCCCCAAGCCGTCTTACCCCTTCCGGGTAGCTTAGATGCGGTACCCATCTTTAATAGCAACAGCCCCGAACTGGTTCTCAATGAGGGCATTCTCCTATCCACCTTTCCCCCGACAGGCAAACAACATCCCCAAGCCCACCTCAACTATCGGTTTAACGGGCGCTTTGATGTGTTTACCCACCATATCACCAGGGCCGAAACTCCCACCCAGGCCCATCCGCTATATCAGGGCATCTTAATTCATAACCCCACCAGTCAACCGATCGTCGTCGAAGTCTTGCAAGCCGCCAGCTATTTAGGAACGCCGGATGCTCCGTTTATTGACTTACCCGATATGGCAGATAATACCGATGGTCGGGTGTATTCCGGGCCGGGGAGTCGCGTCACCAGCGATATTTTACGGGGCGTGCGTCAAGAGACATTTCCAGAAAGCATCACCATCGGTCCCTCTCAAAGCCAAATGCTGATGAATAAACCCATTCCCATTCAGCGCACCCCGTCTTCTAACGGGCGTTCGACCGCGATCCGCTTGCAAAGTAGCGGGCCGGTGTATCTGGCTAATATTGCCCTAAAAGCCCCCCGCGAAGGCAGTCGCTATCGAGCGCCAAACCTCAGCGAATGGGAGAATGCTTTAAATCTACAGCCTTTGGCAACCCCTCGCGATCGCGCCCCCACCCCCCTCGATCCACCCCAGGAACCCACCATTTTTAGCCGGGTGGCCGGCGTCTCCCAAGGTTCGCGCTGGCAAGCAGAAATCAAAGATAGCGAGACGGTAGACTATCTCAGCATTCCAGCAACGGGCAATGCCATCTCTTACGTTTTAAGCACGCTGCATTTAGTCACTTTGGGGACTAACCAAATTCAAAGCGCCCCCATGCTGCGCCGCTATCCCGATACGGCTTACTACGCCCATAGTAATTACAGCGTGGAATACGACCTCACCCTACCGCTAATCAATAATAGCGATCGCGTTCAGGATGTCACCCTTTCCCTATCGAGTCCCCTGAAAGACGAAGGGGGAACGGATCGCTTGCTGTTTCACAACCCCCGCGTCGATCAAGTCCATTTTCGGGGAACGGTCAAGTTACGCTACCAAAGCGATAAGCGCGAAGAACAAACCCGTTACGTCCACATCGTCCAGCGGCGCGGCCAACCGGGAGAACCCCTGGTAAAGTTGCGCCTGTTTCCCCAAGAACGGCGAACGGTACAGCTTAACTTTCTCTATCCACCCGACTCAACGCCCCCGCAGGTGCTGACTGTGAGAACTGTGCAGGCGAATTAAGGCGGGGGGATGGGGAGATGGGGAGATGGGGAGATGGGGAGAAAGAATAGAAGTTTTCTAATAACTCCACACTCGTTTCCCCACTCAGCACACCGCTACTTGGTGTGCAAGCTACAGCACTTTACACTCAGCACTCTATTCCCACTCAGCACTCAGCACTTTACACTCAGCACTCTATTCCCACTCAGCACTCAGCACTTTACACTCAGCACTCTATTCCCACTCAGCACTCTCTCCCTACACCTCCTTGGGCGGTTGGGCGCGATATTTGGCGAGTTGGTCAATAGCATCGCCGAGGGCAGAGGTGAGGCTTTTGCGGGTTTGGGTGTGGTTAGCTTGTTCGGCTTTGAGCGTCTCTGTGAGTTGAAAAGCTTCTTGCAAAGCGCGATCGCGTTCTACAATGGCTTCGACTAGGCGTTGTTTGAGTTGTTCGGGTTCGAGGTTGTCCAGTTCTTGGGCGATCGCCTCTGGTACGTTAGAAGCAGGTTTGAGCCGCAGTTGAGCGTCCCCTTGAACCTCTTGTAGTTTAAGCTGCAACTCTTCAAGGGCTGCTCGTGCTAGATGGGCATCGGTGCGTCGTTGTTGGGCCTCTGTATCGTAGAGGCGCTGCCAATTAGAGGCTGTGGCGTAGGCTTCGTCTCGTTCTTGTTGGGCTTGGGCCAACTGTTGTTTGAGTTCTTTAATTTGGGCTAACCACTGAACGACATCACTCATAACCATTAACGATATAAAAGTTGAGCAACGAAAGGAGGGGCGGGCAAAATAATAGCCAACAGCAGAAATAAAACCAACAACCCACTTAAGTCGCGACGGCTATCCAATTCGCTGACATCAT
>JAAHGE010000584.1 GCA_010672635.1 Desertifilum sp. SIO1I2
GATGTATCCTTATGTAGATTTTTGGTTGAGTCGAGGCTTTAAACTCCACAGCATTAGCCGCCATATGCTGCAACTGTTTGCGGGACAACCGGGAACCAAAGCCTGGAAACGCTATTTGAGCGATCGCGCCTGTCTTCCGGGTGCAAATAGCGAAACTTTACGCCATGCCTTAGCCCAAATTCCTCTCTCTGTTGAAATGGGTCGTGTATTATAGGCAAAATCCTATACGACCGATGATTATGCCTGAGTCAAACTCAAACGTCTGTCCAGTTTGCAAGGTCAAAATTTTGCCTGGAGGCATGGCAGGAGATAAGGTGCTATTCTCAGTGGGGCCGCCGGGAACTCGTGCCACACTTTGGGCGCGGGTTTGTCAATTTACTCAAAAAGTAGGCTGCATCAATCAGGATAAATCCTTAGTTGGTGAAATTAAAACCACCGATTATTACCAGAGCGAACTATAAAAGCGCGATCTCACCTATTCGCCAGCATCCGGTTGAAAAAATTGCCGCACGATCTCGCCCGGTTTGCGATCCCAAGTATCAATATGGCAGTAAATTAAGCCCGATGAATTCAGCGAATAGTGCGAAGATCCATTAAATAAAACCTTGGCTTTCCAGGGAACGCGCAACATCCCCCGTACAGTCCAATGTACGAGGACAAGATCGGGGGAGGGGTGCTGAATGTCATGCACATCAAAGTAGATTTCTGTAAAAAAGAGTCTGGCGTGAAATCGCAGCGTCCAGAAGATAATGCGGTAATTAAATTTCCACTTAAATTTGTTAACGGGGTCTTGAAAATAGATATCAGAGGTATAAATATCGTAGGTAATATCGCGTTCAAATAAGGTTGGCAAATCTTGTCTCAGGGTTTGGATGACGCGATCGATTTGAGTTTGATATTCGCTCTCTCCGAGTGGAGTAGAAAGGGTGTTTTCCACGCAATATCCTCAAGACTGGCTTGTTCTTCACTAAGTCTATCTATAGCGATTCTAATTTAAAAGGTGAAAATTCTCTAACTCCCCTCGCCCTAGAGGCTGAAGGGGAAGTTCACCACATCTAAAAAGGCTTGCTATACTTCAGTCTATCAAGCCCCTGTGAATCGCTAGACAGTTCTGTTGCTAGAGGATACTTTATCTGAAATTTTTTCAGCCATATCGGGTGGATTAATCCGACGATAGCGGGCTTCTACGCCCATGTAAACTCCGTATGCAATAAATCCAAGTGCCACAATCAGTAATAACCATTTACCATAAGGTTGCTGGCTTAAAGCTTGAAGTGCGCCATCTACCCCTCTAGCTTCATTGGGGTTAGACGAACGGGCAGCTTGAATCAGAAAAATTCCAATTAAAGCATAAACAACTCCCCGCGAGCTAATCCCTAAACGACCTAAACGAGTTGCCCAAGTTTTTTCACGAGCGCTCATGTGATGCCAATTCAGTTCGCCGCGAAACTTGGCTTTATAAGCTTGATAAAATTGGTAAAATCCTAAACCAATCATCAAGACTCCTCCTAACCCCACTAACCACTGACCAAAGGGTTGAGCCAGGATGCGAGCCGTCCAATCTTGGGTTGCATTTCCCTCGCTATGACGGGCTGCACCAATCACTAATTGAATGGCAGTCCAAGCAAAGCCTAAATAAATGGCTCCACTCACGGCAAAGCCCAGACGTTGAGCGATTCCTTTAGCATCCGTTCCATGACGTTCGGGATCGAAGATCGCTTGAACAAATCGCCACAGCACGTAGCCAAATAAGCCGATGGCGATCGCGCTGAGTAAAATTTGTCCAAACGGCTGAAGCGCGATCGCTTCTAACGCCCCATTCGCATCTGTGGTTTCCCCACCATTATTCGTTGCCGCCATCACGGCTAAAATACCAATCACCGCATAAACAATCCCTTTGGCAGCAAATCCAAAGCGAGCGAGCCGTTCAACCCACATCTGTTTTTCCTCCTATTGATGGCGATCGCTGAACGAGAGAAATTCAGCGAATGACCGATGAAGTCAATTCTTTTTTACCTAATGAGAAGTAGGATACAAATATTTTTAAACATTCACATCTATCTCATTACAGAGGTTCTTTACAGAAGTTTCCCAAAATCGGTGGGGTTGTTGGGTGTAGTCGATTGGTATGCACTTCAAGCACGCCTTAACGGAGGACCGAGCCAATGAATAAGCAACAACGGGAATTGCAAGAGGCGATCGCACTGGTTGAGCGCAGGGAAATTGATTTGAATGAGGCGCTCAAACGAGTAGAAGTGATGGTTGCAGAATGCCAACAAGCGTTCAAAGAGGCTCTAAGTGCGAAACATGAATGAAGCGTCAATCAAGCCGCGAGCAGGCTCAGATCGTGACCGTACGCTTGCTGAACGTTTGCGGTAGTTAACACCTCGCTGCGCGACCCCATCGCAATCAAGTGGCGGTTGAGCAGCAGCAGGCGGTCATAATAGGTGAGCGTTTCACCGAGATCGTGACTAATGACCAGCAGGGTTTTGGCTTGGGTCTTGAGTTCGCGAAACACATCAAAGATAATGTCTTGTGCGGTGCGGTCGATGGCGTTAAAGGGTTCGTCAAATAAAAACAAATCGGCTTGCTGCGCGATCGCTCTGGCTAAAAAGACGCGCTGCTGCTGTCCCCCAGAAAGTTCGCCAATTTGACGATGACGATGCTCCCACATTCCCACCCGTTCTAGAGCGGATCGGACTAATTCTTGGGACTGGCGCGAGGGAGAACGAAACCAGCCGAGCCGCACGGTGCGAGACATCATGACCACATTCTGCACGGTTATTGGAAAATCCCAGTCAATTTGCGATCGCTGCGGCACATACGCCACTTGCTGAAGTTGCTGTCGTAATGGACGATTATTAAACTGGATCTTGCCTCGCGAAGTCGGAACTAACCCTAGCATCGCCTTGACTAAGGTACTTTTTCCCGCACCATTGGGCCCTAAAATACCGACAATTTGGCCGGGGGAAATCGCAAAATTGATATTGTCTAAGGCGCAGAGTCCCCGATAACTTACGGCGAGGTTTCCAACTTCTAACATTCAGCTAATGGGTGAGAATGATTATCCTGTCCATTTAGGATTTTAGTACGAACGCTGGCCCAACGACAATGGCGATAGACTGAAAAAGTCTACTAAAAGGCGATCGCACCGAATGACGACTGACACGGAACGATTACTCAACTTTTATCGGGGACAAAAACCTGATAGCGCGGGTAGAAATATTGAGCAAATCTGGAATTGGGATTATAACCAGCTTGAATCTAATCATGACTATATTCAGTGGTTATTTCCCCTAAAACAACCCAGTCCCGTCAATCCTCAAGCGCCGATCCTCAATCCCGAAGTTATTAAAGTTTTTCGTAACGATCGGGAATTGCGATCGCGCCTGTTGAAGTCATTTCTGGTCATGCTCGATTTTTATGGCT
>JAAHGE010000585.1 GCA_010672635.1 Desertifilum sp. SIO1I2
GTTCGATAAACAGGTGAGGGTTGGCAATCAGTTCTGCTGGTTCGAGTCCTAGTAATGTTTATCGAACGCTTACCGCCCGATCGCCGTCAATCGTTTATTAAAACCCTGCAAGCTGCCCAAGAACAACCGCAAGTCTGGGAATGGGAAGGATGCTATGCCACCTTAGAAGGAAAAGTCAAATGGTTAACCTTTTATGCGATTCCGGAAGCCCAAGCTTCCGGCAAAATTTTATGGCAGGGGTGGATGGCAGACATTACCTACACCATGCAACTCGAGTTAGCCGTACAGCGATCGAAAACCCGCTTTGCTCAATTAGTGGCAAACGTTCCTGCCGTCATTTACCAATATCGGCAAGGGGCAGATCGCACCGATACGTTAACCTACATTAGCCCTTATATTCGCGACTTATTAGGCATCAATCCCGATAGCTTGTTACAAGGACAAGACCCTTTTCGGCGGTTCGTGCATCCGGAAGACTTTGAGTCTTGGCAAAACGCGATCGCCCATTCTGCAACCACTTTATCGCAACTGCACTGGGAAGGCCGCCTGATCGACAGCTCCGGCGAAATTAAATGGGTGAATACCACCTCGCGACCCAAACAGCAGGTGAATGGGGATATCCTGTGGGATGGAGCCTTAATTGATATTAGCGATCGCAAACACGCCGAAATTGCCCTAACGAACAGCGAACAGAAATATCGTTCCCTCTACGACAGCATGAACGAAGGGGTGATGTTATGCGAAATGCTCTACGATCGGCAAGGCAACCCCACCGACTATCGCATCCTAGAGGTAAACCCCGCCTACGAAGCCATTGTGGGCATTCGCCGCGAACAAGCCGTGGGCACCTATGCCTCGCAACTCTACGGAACCCAGGCAATTGCCGATTTAGATCGATTTGCCCGCGTTGCCCAAACCGGAGAGGCGATCGCCTTTGAAGCCTATTCTGAAGCCTTAGACAAGGACTTTCGCGTTTGCGCCTTTGCCACCGTCTCCCACCAGTTTGCCATCCTCTTTGAAGACATTACCCAGCGCAAACTCACCGAATCCCAACTCGAACAAACCGTTAAACAGCGCACCCAACAATTGCAAGAAACCATCGCCCAACTGCAATCGGAAATTCAGGTTCGCGAACAAGTCGAAAAGGCCCTGCGGCAATCGCAAACGCAACTAGCTAATCTTTTAGAAAGCATCACCGATGGCTTCTTTGCCGTCAACCGCGAGGGACAATTTACCTATCTCAACCATTCTGGCGAGCAAATTTTACACCTGTCTCACACAGAAGTCCTCGGACAAAACCTGTGGGAGATTTTCCCAGAATGGCGCGATTCGCAATTTGCAGGCGCAACCGCCGAAGCGATCGCCACGGGTAAATTAGTCACCTTTGAAATTTGTACCTTAGCCGAGCGGCAATGGCTACAAGTCCGCATCTACCCCTCCGGCGAAGGCTTATCCGTCTTCTTCCACGACATTACCCAGCAAAAACAAGCCCAAGCCGCCATTCAACAGGCGCAAGAACACTTTCAAAAACTGGCGGAAAACGTTCCGGGGATGCTGTACCAGTTTGTGCTAACCGCCGATGGCAAAACCAACTTCTCCTTTGTCAGCGCGGGTTCCCAAGAGTTGTACGAACTCACCCCCCAACAAATTTATGAAAATGGTCAACTGCTATTAGATGCAGTCGATCCCGAAGATCGCGAAACCTTCGTGCAAACCGTCGCCCTCTCGCAACAACAGCTATCGCCCTGGCGTTGGGAAGGTCGGATTTGGACGCCGAGTGGCAAAATGAAATGGATTAGCGGGGCTTCTCGACCGGAAAAAAATAGCGAAGGCGAAATTCTCTGGGATGGCATTGTCACCGACATTACCCCCAGTAAATTAGCAGAAGCCGAATTGCTCAAACAGCATCAGCGATCGCAACTGCTGGCCGAAATCACCGTTAAAATTCGCCAATCTCTGCAAATTGAAGAAATCTTGCAAACCACCGTCACTGAGGTATTGCGAATTCTCAATTGCGATCGCGTCTTAATTTACCAACTGCTGCCCGATGGGGGAGGCGTCGTCACCTCCGAAGCCACCTCCGGCGACTGTCGGTCTATTTTGGGAGAAACCATTACCGATCCGTGCTTCCACAACCGCTATTTATCAGCCTATCGCCAAGGACGGGTGAGAGCGATCGCCGACTTAGATAACTGCGACGTGCAACCCTGTCATGTCGAACTCCTCAAAAGCTTCCAAGTCAAAGCCAACCTCGTCGTTCCCATTCTCCAACGCGAAGACCTTTGGGGCCTGTTAATTGCCCATCAATGTACCACCACTCGCGACTGGACCGCCTTTGAACTGGAATTGCTGCAACAACTGGCTAACCAAGTAGGAATTGCCCTCGCCCAGGCGCAACTCCTCGAACAGCAGATGAAAACCTCTCAGCAACTTGCCAAACAAAACATCGTCCTCGAACAAGCCTTAGTCAGCCTGCAAAACACCCAAACCCAACTCGTACAAAGCGAAAAAATGGCAAGTTTGGGACAATTAGTCGCCGGAGTTGCCCATGAAATTAATAATCCCGTCAGCTTCATTTATGGCAACCTATCCCACGCCCGCCAATACTTCCACGATCTGCTGGATTTGTTGCATCTTTATCAACACCACTATCCCGAACCCGTTCCTGAAATTGCCGATACGATTGAAGAACTCGATCTCGACTTTATCACCGCCGATCTGCAAAACCTCCTGAAATCAATGAATGTCGGCACCAAGCGCATCCGCGAGATTGTGGAATCGTTGCGAAATTTCTCGCGCCTCGATGAAGCCGAATGCAAAGCGGTGAACTTACACGAAGGCATTGATAATACCCTATTGATTCTTCAGCATCGCCTGCGGGCTAATTCAGAACGGTCAGACATTACGATCCATAAAGCTTATGCCGCCCTTCCCCCCGTGCGCTGCTACGCCGGACACCTCAATCAGGTGTTTATGAATTTGCTGGCGAATGCAATTGACGCCTTAGAAGAAAAACTGCGAACCCACAGCGAAACCTTTGAACCCACCATTACGATTGAAACTGCGGTGTTAGAGTCTTCACCGTCCGGGATTGTTATCCGCATTAGCGATAATGGCATTGGCATGGAACGGGAAACTCAGCTACGTCTATTCGATCCATTTTTTACCACAAAGCCCATCGGTCGCGGCACGGGCTTGGGATTATCCATTTCTCACTCCATTGTGGTGGAACGGCACGGCGGACAGATAACGGTACAATCTGAACGGGGTCGAGGCACAACTTTTGAAATTGTCCTTCCCTGGGATGAACACTAAACGTGAATTAAGAGTGCGATGAATAACCAACGATTCCGAATGGGTCAGCGACTAGTTCTAGTATTCATCATGATACTAAGCGCGAGTCTGGGTGGCTGCGTCCCA
>JAAHGE010000586.1 GCA_010672635.1 Desertifilum sp. SIO1I2
GATGCAGTTGGCTGTAGTTGCAATAATGGCAGCGTAAATGGGGGGTGGCGCGTTCGTGGATGTGGTGATAGGAGGGATGGTTGGCTCAATTTTGCTGGCGATGTATTTACCGATGTTTAAGGTATTTGAGTCGCTGTAAGAGGAAAGCTATTTTGCACGCGCAGCAAATTAGTCGTTAGGGTTTAGCAGCGGGTAGTCAGTCTTCATAGAAAGTTGCTACCCTAATGTTTGTCAAAAATATTCTTTTAAGAAGATGCCTGTTAAAAAATCTCACTATGAATCTTTGCTCGCTGAGTATAGCAATCAAGATTTGGCGATCGCCCTCCTCAAGCAGCATCGTCCTTATCTAGAAATGCTCCCCAGTATGCGCCGACCGGAAGAGAGTTTAATTTCAATTCCGCTACCCGTCGTGCGCTTGAGACCGAGCAACCATCGACACTCTCATCCTGAAGGTTTAACCACTTTACCCTGCGATGTGGGTTTAATTTTGTGCGATCCGGAATGGAAAATTAAGACCGGCCCCGAAATCTTTATTTTCATCCATCGCCCCCACGAAGACTTTTCCGATTTTCTCGGACGCTGGAGACAAACACAAGTCTGGCTCGATCAAGGCTATGAATGGCTGATGCCACCCCGATATAAACATATTCTTAGCGAAGAAGCGGAAGACATTTGTCCTTTATTTGTGGTTTTCCCAGAAACACCCGAACGGATTAAGCGGGGTTTACAAGGGGCTTATTTACCCTATGTTGTGAAAGCATTGAGTGCTTCTGTGGAAGAACCGATGACGGAGATTCTAACAACCGAAGATTCAATCGCTGAGGAATAGTCGATTAATAGATATCAAGCGCTAGGGCAAACTCGCTAATTTGCTCGGAAGAGACTTCAATGGCATAATCTCCATCGACGGGAAGCTGACCTTGCCAATCGGGAGACTCGCCGCTGCTACCCCCAATGCGATCGCCTGTTGGGGAAATAATGCTAACTTGAGCCTCGCCCTGCAACACCTTAACCACCATAATCTGTTTGCCCCTGGCTTGAATCAAGTAGCGTTGCATCTTATTAGGAGAAAGATTGCCTGTCACCGTTGTTCCAGTGGTGCCGCGAGCCAGTTTAATGCGCTGAGTTGGGGCCTCTAGGGTTCTCGAAACCGGTGTCATTGCAACTTCTAAGGCGTAGCTGCCCGTGCCCAAAATTTGAATGAGATAATGATCGTCGGCTGGAATTTGACCCGTCCAACTGCGCGTCTGATAAGCGGCGGCATCAATTCCTTGCTGATGAGAGTTTAATAAGTTCATCACAACCCCACTCCCCTCTAGCGTCACTGTGACGATCTGACCTTGATCCGCTTTTAAGATATAGGGTTGGAGCGTGTATTCTTGCAGCGTACCGCGCGCGATCGCCACATTCTGACCGGGTAAAAATTCTAAGCGCTGCGGCTGGGCCATGCTACTGGTACTTGCCGGAGATCCGCCTAGGGTATGGGATTTACTCAAAGACCAAGAAGAGCGAGTTGGCTCGTCTAGAAGGTTTGAGGAGAGTGCAGATTGCTCTGAATGGGCTGTCTGAGGGGTAATCCAAGGTCGCCACAGATGCGGTACAACTAAACCCGTTGCCACAACTAATCCAATGCTCGTCGCAATCCCTAATTTAGCCCAAAGATTTTGTTCAGAAGGGGCAGTCAGTTGAGTTGGGGTTTTTAATTCGGGCGTTGGCGGGTAAAGCAGGGTTGAAGTTACAGGGGGAGTTGCAATCCGCATCGAGGGAGTAGGGGCAGGTGGCGCGTCTGGCTGCCAGCGGGTTTGTGCTGAAGAAAGGAGGGATTGCAGGTCGATTAAGACTTCTTGGGCATTCTGATAGCGATCGCTCGGCTGCCAAGCTAGCATTTTATGGAGAATTGCCGCAAATCGATCGTTTAAGGAGGTGTACTGCTGCCACTGCCAAGTTAGCGTTTGACTATCTAGAAGCGTTTGAGGCTCCTGTCCGGTGAGCAATACCAAACAAGTTGCGGCTAAGGCGTAAAGATCGCTATGGGGATAAGCTTTACCCGTTTGCAACTGTTCTGGGGGGGCATAACCCGCTTTGCCAATACAGGTCATTAAAGAAGAGGACAAAGACGCGCCGCAATAGGCGGTAACTGCTGCCTTAACTGCCCCAAAATCAATCAAAACGGGCAATCTCGGAACTTCTACCGAGGCGTCTGCATTCGAGTTTTTTCCCGGCATTTGCAACATAATATTTTCTGGGGAGATATCTCGATGGACGATCTTGCGCTCGTGTATGTAGCTCAAAACTGGCAGGAGTTGATGGAGCAAATGCAACACTTCATTGGGTGAAAAGTTACGCCCTTGTCGCTGGCGAACCTGTAATAAATGACGGTAAGACTTGCCTCTTACAAAGTCTTGAACCAGAAATAAACGATGATTATCTTCAAAGGAAGCCCAAAAACGAGGAATTTGAGCGTGCTGAATCTGATAAAGCGTACTAGCTTCTCGTTGAAACAGCATCTGGGACTTTTCCCATAATGCTCGATTTTGGTAGGGAACGGTGAGTTCCTTGAGAACGCAAGGTTCTTTAAAACGCTCTAAATCAATTGCGAGGTAGGTGCGCCCAAAACCCCCCTGACCTAGGATCTGTCTGATTAAATATCTTTGTCTTAATACTGTTCCCTGCGGAATCGAAGGTGTCATCGTCAATTTTTGGATGAGGAGCCGCTCTTTAGGCAGAAATGCGTAATTTCTGTCTTAAATAGTGATTCTTAGATAAATTTTTCTAAATTTCTAGGGCTTCTCTCCCCTGAAGGGTTTGACTCCCAAGGGGGCTGATGAGGGAGGGAATTCAAGGTTGTACGTACTTACACTGAAATTTGGCGAGTTTTTCGTCGAGTTAACCCGACTTTACGTAAGGGTACGGGCAAGAATGAGGGAGGGAGTTCCGTATTTTCCGAAACTGCGATCGCCAGCGCTTCAAGTTAATTTATATTAAAGTCTTTTGAATTTGTAAAGTTTTATAGCAGATTCCCAAGGGGTTTCTCCCCCACCAGCAGGCGCTGCGGCGGGCGAGAAACCCCTTAAATTAATCTTTGGCTAAAAATGCCTGTACCGTATCGAGATACATCGAAGCATCTTCCAACATGGGAAAATGAGCCGTTTGAGGGACAATCGCAAACTCTACATAAGGACTCAAACTCGCTGCCATTTGACCCATTGCAGCCGGAATAATCTTGTCATATTCGCCAGCAACGAGCAGCACGGGAACGGAAAGTTTTGCAAACTCTTGAGGCATCATTTCTGCTGCCTTTTGGCTCACTGACGTGAAAATCGTCCCTAATGCTGCTGCATAGTCTGCTAGGAGAAAATCTTCTAAAAAAGCCTGACTTAGGGGTGAAGGAATACTGCGATGAAGAAAGCGAGCCATAAA
>JAAHGE010000587.1 GCA_010672635.1 Desertifilum sp. SIO1I2
CCCAACCGTTTATAGACAAAAACGGTTGGGTTATACCAGGGACATCGCTACAATATTTCTGTCAAAATTGCGAGTAGGTTAGCATCGCTCGCAATCTCGTTTTTTTAAAGGTTATTTATGCCGAAACCTTCCTTTAAAGTTTGCGAAGTAACCCCGTTTCAGGCTTCGATGGATAAACCGATCGCCCTAGGGGATCTCACCTCGATCTTGGGAATGAATGCGATCGCGCTGGCTAAACAAGGTTATGCTTATATGCCCTACTCGGTATCCTCTCTAGAAAGTTGGACGATTTGCAATGTCACAGAGTGGGATCGAGACGATGAAGACAACTATGACGCTGACATTGATGAGGAGGAGGATGACTGGGATGAGGATGATGAGGAGGAATATGACGAGGATGAGGAGTATGACGAAGACGACGATGAGGATTGGGATGAGGAGGATGAAGAGTACGATGAGGATGAGGAGTACGACGAAGACGACGAGTAGATGGTTATAGCTTGGCAGGAATTTCAGCCCATAGGAGCGATCGCCACAACTCCTAATGCGGTGCGACACCTTCAGCCGTTGTGTCAGGCGGTGGGGGTTCATTTATGGATACCGGAAGCGTTACGCGCTGAGTTTCCAGGGTTGCGCGTTTATTCGGGTTCGCTGAAAGATCATCTCGCCAAGATTTGGCCGCAGTATCGCAGCTTGCTTTTTGAGTTAGCCACAGGTGCAGTTGTCCGCTTAATTACCCCGTTTTTAAAGGATAAAGACACAGATCCGGCGATTTTGGTGTTAGATGAAGCGGGAAAATTTACTATAAGTTTATCGGGTGGCGATCGCAGCAGAGCCGATCGGCTAGCCTTACTCATCAGTCGCATTTTAGAGACAACCCCGGCGACCGCTGAGACTTCTACTCATCTAGAATTACCGGAAATTGATATCTTAGGAACGCCCTTGGGTTGGATGCGGGGAACCGGAGATTGGACGGGGGTTCGCGCCGCCATTGCGAAAGGCGAACCCGTGCGTGTCATTCAGGAAGTGGGTTCAACCCTCTGGTGCGATCGTCTTCCCAATGGACATCCATTTGTGTTTGGCTTTCCCGAATCTTCCCAGACGGAAGCGGAGAAAGCCAGGGTTTGGATTAGTTTTACCCAGCGTCAATTTTCCCCTGAATCGGAGATTCCCAAGGTGCAATGGCATCCCCGCGTGTTGTGGGTGGGGGTGGGGTGCGAACGGGGAACACCGCGCGAGGTCATTGAAAAGGCGATTGGGCAGGTGTTCCGGGCGTATCATTTAGCAGAAGGGGCGATCGCGGGAATTGCTAGTGTGGATCTTAAAGCTTCGGAAGTCGGGTTAGTGGAACTGTGTCGCGATCGCAATTTTCCCCTAACCACCTTTGCGGCCCATACCTTACGCCAAATTAGTGTCCCCAACCCCTCAGCCGTGGTAGATAGCGAAGTGGGAACGCCTAGCGTGGCGGAAGCGGCGGCGATGCTGGCGGCGGGAACCGAACAATTATTAGTCCCCAAACAAATTTATCGCGCCCAACCGGAAGAGGTGCTAGCTCATGCGGGGAAAGCGGTGACTGTGGCGATCGCTCAAGCTGAATACGAGTATACCGCTCGTCAAAATTAAGACAGGTTAAGAATTCCTCCAAACCTAAACGCTGGGGCTAGAATTGCGATCGCTAAAGTGAAAATTACGGAAAACAGGGGACTGCTGTATGGAGCGATCGCTTGAACTTTACAGCGATGGTCATCTTTACGAATTCCAAAATGACCAACCCTTCAAAGTCACGGAAACTCAGGGTCAAGTCGATCGGTTGATCGAGGCTTTAAGATTTAGTATCGCCACTACTTTTACCATTGCTCCTCCTGAGAAAATACCACCAGAGGTACCCGAAGCTAGAGGTTCGCGACATCTCAACTTAGCTGGGTTTAAGCTGTTAACAGCTTTTGAAGGATGCGAACTAAGCGCCTATGATGATGGTGGTGGAGTTTGGACGATTGGTTATGGTCATACATCTGGGGTTTACCCTGGAATGAAGATAACCCAAGCTGAAGCTGAAACGCGCTTAAGAGAAGACTTAGAAAAATTTGAAACCTATGTAGAAAATGCGGTACAAGTCAGCTTAAGCGATAACCAATTTTCAGCCTTAGTCTGTTTTTGTTTTAATGTTGGGCCCGGAACAGAAGGGTTTGGGGGATCAACGTTATTGCGGCTGTTAAATCAAGGAAATTATCAAGGTTCAGCCGATGAATTTCCCCGATGGAATAAAGTAAATGGTAAACCTTGGCTGGGGTTAACGCGCAGGCGATTGGCCGAACAAGCGTTGTTTTTAGATCGACCTTGGGAACCATTTTTAACCTACGAAGAGACGAATATTCGAGTTTTGAAATTAACCGATCCATTAATGCAAGGTGAAGATGTACGTCAACTTCAAGCAGCATTAAAGCGTGCTGGAATGGCAATTGAAGCTGATGGTTATTTTGGCAAAGGAACTGAGACAGCCGTGAAGCAATTTCAAGCTCAGAAAAGTTTAAATGCGGATGGAATAGTTGGGGATGAAGCCCGAAAGCAATTAGGCTTATAATCTAACTAAATTTTAAGCTTTGTACGTTTTTATTTGAACTTAAAATAAAAGTTTCATGTTCTCTAACTTTAAATTAAAAAAACAATTGCAAGATAAAGGTAAGGTCAAATGAAAGATGAATTTTTTAGCAACCCGGAATCAAATCTTGTCCTTGAAGCCTGCTTTGAAATTAACGAGCGAGAAGCGAATTCATCTATTCGAGCAAGTTTCAATGGTTTATTGAAAGATGCACCCGGCGAGTCAACTGCGATCGCCAATGGACTTTCACAGCAACTGATCCATCAAATTAATCTAATTCTTCCCAATGCTTTAGTTGGCTGTGAAGGCTTTAATGTGGATTTAGAAGATGCAGCTTTTCTTTTAGTTCAACCCCCCGCACAACAAGCTTTACACAGAGCTATTCAAGAACGAGGAAAAACTATGTTAGTCAACTCCGGTTATCGGACATTGGCTCAACAAATGCTCTTATTTAATTGGCTCAATGGGATTAGTCCTGTTGCAGAACCGGGAAAAAGCAATCATCAAAGCGGTTTAGCAATTGATATTGAAGATCAGCGCGGCTGGGAACCTTATTTAATCCGTCACGGTTGGTATCCTTTAGCGGGAGACCCGCCTCATTTTGATTTCGATGGTGGAGGAACTAAAGATATCCGCAGTACAGCTATTTTAGCCTTTCAAAAACTGTGGAATAAAAACTATCCAACGGAGAAAATCTCTGAAGATGGTGCTTACGGTCCCCAAACGGCTAAAGCATTAAACCGTTCGCCTGCAAATGGTTTTAGTAAAGCACCTTGGGATGATTCTCCCAGGGTACTGCGTCTCAACCA
>JAAHGE010000588.1 GCA_010672635.1 Desertifilum sp. SIO1I2
TGGTTCCCGTCATCTACGATTTATTAGATGATGCTAAAATCCGATTGACAAAGCGGAAGACTTGATTGAGTTCAACTTCACTCAATTTATCAATTTCTTGCTTGAGATCTTCTCTAAGCATAACCCCAAATGCCACTAAAAGCCTTATTCTTTATCTTAACATAAAAGACTCAAAAGCTTCTTTGACTTTCTCGTAATCTTTCGCAAACCTAAACTCAATCAAGTCTTCCGCTTTGTCAATCGGATTTTAGCATCATCTAATAAATCGTAGATGACGGGAACCACAATTAAACTGAGTAACGTAGAGGTAACTAACCCGCCAATAATTGCCACTGCCATTGGGGCGCGAAGTTCTGAACCTGCACCAATACCTAGGGCAATCGGTAACATCCCTAAAATCGTAGAAGTAACGGTCATTAAGATGGGGCGCAGTCGAGTTGGAACCGCCTCTAAAATGGCTTCCCTACGGCTTTTTCCGGCATGGCGTAACTGATTGACATAATCCACAATTAACACCGCATTTTTATCCGTTAATCCTAATAGGAAAATCAAGCCAATTAGGGAAATCATCCCAAAATCGCTTTGCACAATCAACAGTCCTAACATCGCTCCAACCACCGATAGCGGTAAAGAGAAAAAGATGACTAACGTATCGGTGACGCTGCGAAAGGCGATAAACAGCACAATCACCATACAAATCAGCGACAGGGCTAAGGTAGAACCAAAGCTGCGAAGAATCTCATTAACGCGGGCAGAGTCTCCCCCCAAGTCTAATGTAATTTCTGGTGGAAGAACTGCTTGGGCTTGGGCGACAGCGAGATCCGTTGCTTCGCCAATGGCCATCCCTTGTCCTAAATTAGCGCTAATGGTGGCAATGCGTCGCCCGTCGTTGCGGTGAATTTGCTGAATTCTCCCCCCCGTATTCTCATCGGCTGTCGTTGAGACATCTTCTAAGCCGGGGATATCTTCTAGGCGGGTTCTAATCTGGTTGGCGGCTTGGTTGAGGGCTGCCAAGTCTTCCCCCACAATTCGCAGTTGCACGGGCTTTTCGCCGCCTGTATCGACAAATTGGATATCTTCGATGCTGGTGGAAACGCCTGCAATTCGGGGTAACTGGGTGCGGAAACGGTCTTGAATATCGGCGGTAGAGAGAGTGCGATCGCGCTTGAGTCTCACATAAATATTACCCCGGTTCGGTTCCCCTTGCCGAGAACCCACCACCGTGTAAACGCTTTCCACCTCTGGCGAATTCAGGACAAACTCATCTAAGCGCCGCGCCACCTGCAAGGATTGATCCAAGGGATTGAACGCGGGTAATTCTGGCGCAACAGGGGAACCTTCCCCCGGCGGAATCTGCGTGGGATCGACTCCAGGAGGAAGTTGGGCAGGGTCAAAACCTTCGGGAAGTTGATTGAGGTCAAAACCAGGACTCTCGCCCTCAAGGGTCTGCTGATTGCCATTGAGGGCTGCTAGCAATTCCGGGGGGACTTGCGGCAAAGGAGCGGTATAGGTAATGTTAAACTCGCCCCGGTCTAATTTGGGGATAAAGCCTTTGGGAATTAAGGGAATTAAACCAATTCCAATCACCAGACTCAAGATGGAAATTCCCACCACAAACCAGCGATGTTCTAACGCCCAGTGGAGGAGGTTGCGATAGCGACGGTGAAACCCTGTGGGGGGCTGATTCTCAGCGGCTGGAGAGTCGTCTCTAGGGGCTTTGGGTTTTAGCCAATAGGCCGCTAGCATGGGCGATAGGGTACGCGCAACTAACATAGAAATTAGCATCGCCGCCGAGATGGTTAAACCAAAGGGGCGGAAAAATTGCCCTAACACGCCTCCCATATTCCCAACCGGGATAAATACCGCCGCGACGGTAAAGGTAGCGGCTGCAACGGTTAAGCCAATTTCATCAGTGGCTAGCATAGCAGCTTGACGGGGAGGTTCGCCGCGTTCGATGTGGCGACAGATATTTTCTACATCAACGATCGCATCATCGACAATACTCCCGACAATTAAAGCTAGGGCGAGTAAGGTGATCGTCTCTAGGTTAAACCCAAAGATTGCCATAACAATAAAGGTTCCTAGCAGGGAGGCGGGAATGGCTAAGGCGGAAATGACGGTTGCCCGCCAATCCCACAAAAAGGGGAAAATGACGAGGGATGCAATAATAATGGCGAGGATCAAGGCATCAATGGTTGAACCTGTCGCTTCCCGGATATAGTCGGCTTGAGTTGCAGCTAGAGATATTTGAATTTCGGGTAATTCGGCTTGCAGTTCTTGGATGGTATCTTCAACAGCTTGGGCAACTTCTAGGGTATTGGCCTCGCCTTGTTTGATAATTTGAATGGCTAGGGCTTGATTGCCATTAAAGCGGACGAGGGTTCCGGCTTGGCTAAAGGCTTGGGTTGGGTCGCTCAGTTGGGTAAGATTGAATTCAACAGGTTCGCCCAAGACATCAACGCGCAAGACTCCGGGCAAAGCGGCGATCGCGCTAACAATGCGATCGCGGGTAATTTGTTGTAAACTCTCTAAATCCTGGGTATTGCTTTCAATGGCATAACTCGCCACCGATGCTTCATTCAGGTTAATGGGGATAATCCGCGAAGTTGCCCCTGGGGGTAATTGTAGATCCGCTAAGGCTTCCTCAACCTGCTGGGTAGATTGGGCTAGGTTCGTCCCCACTTCAAAGCGCAGATTCACCACAGACTGCCCAGGATAACTGGTCGAACCGACATCTGTCACCCCCGTCAGTCCTTCAAGTTCTTGTTCGATGGGAAGGGTGAGTTGCTGTTCGGTGTCTAAGGTGGTACTTAAAGGTGCAGAGGCGTTAACCACCACCACCGGAAAGGTAATATCCGGGAATAAAGCATATTGAAACGAACTAAATGCTAAAATTCCGGCAACGGCAATCCCTAACCAAAAGCTGACCGTTAACCACGGACGCCGAATGGCTAAACGAGAGATATTCAGGCGTTCTCGCCATCGCGGTTGCTGACTTGGTTCTACCATACACCCAGAGACTTCATAGTATTTAGTTATCCTAGCGTCCCGTTTTGGGTTTGCCTAGAGACCGGGGTTCTAATGCAGAAAGCGCCGCCATTAGGGGTGATGGGGGTTACAGGTAGACGTTGAGTTTGGTGGCGGTTGATGATGAGGGCGATCGCGCTTAGACTTGAGTAAATTCACGAGGTTTCTACCTTTTGGAGCGCACAGAATCTGGGGAAGCTACGCGATAGTAGAGTTATCGAGTTCAAGCCATCCAGAAATGTTTACCCTGCAACTCATCCCCGGTGCAATTTCTGAAATCCTGGCTAGCAGTAGCGAAACAGGGACTCTCACCCTCGCTGACCGCTATGGACTCCTGGCTGCTATTCTAGATGAGTCTCTGG
>JAAHGE010000589.1 GCA_010672635.1 Desertifilum sp. SIO1I2
AGGTGGCGCGCGCGGGCGTTCGACGCAAGGCGCCAGATTGAGGGGACGACGTGACCGACAAGCCCGTGATCCTGTGGTTCCGGCAGGACCTGCGCCTTCAGGACAACCCGGCCCTGACCGCCGCCGCGATCGCTGCCTTCCAGCAAGCCTTGCAAGTTTACACTCGTGAGGCATTTCCCAAAGATTGGGCAATGATACAAAACAACTTGGCAAATGCCTACAGCGAACGCATCCGGGGGGACAGAGCGGAGAATTTAGAATTGACGATGGCCCTCTACCAGAACGCCTTACAACTTTACACCCGTGAGGCATTTCCCAAAGATTGGGCAATGATACAAAACAACTTGGCAAATGTCTACAGCGAACGCATCCGGGGGGACAGGGCCGAGAATTTAGAATTGGCGATCGCCTTCTACCAGAACGCCTTGCAAGTGCGTACCCGCAAGGCGTTTCCCAAAGATTGGGCAGGGACGCAACACAACTTGGCATTAACCTACAGCAAACGCATCCGGGGGGACAGGGCACAGAATTTGGAAGAGGCGATCGCCTTCTACCAGCAAGTCTTGCAAGAAGTTTATACCCGTGAGGCATTTCCCGAACAATGGGCACTGACGCAAAACAACTTGGCAAATGCCTACCGCGATCGCATCCGGGGGGACCGGGCACAGAATTTGGAAGAGGCGATCGCCTTCTACCAGCAAGTCTTGCAAGAAGTTTTCACCCGCGAGGCGTTTCCCGAAGATTGGGCAATGACGCAAATCAACTTGGCAAATGCCTACCGCAACCCCATCCGGGGGGACAGGGCCGAGAATTTAGAATTGGCGATCGCCTTCTACCAGCAAGTCTTGCAAGAAGTTTATACCCGTGAGGCATTTCCCGAACAATGGGCACTGACGCAAAACAACTTGGCAAATGCCTACCGCGATCGCATCCAGGGGGAGCGGGCCGAGAATTTGGAACAGGCGATCGCCGCCTACCAGCTAGCCTTGCAAGTTAGCACCCGTGAGGCATTTCCCGAACAATGGGCACTGACGCAAAACAACTTGGCAAATGCCTACAGCGATCGCATCCGGGGGGAGCGGGCCGAGAATTTGGAACAGGCGATCCAGTGTTACCGACAAGCCTTAGAAATTTATACTCCTTCCAATTTCCCCCTAAACTGTCTCACAACAGCTCGTAATCTCGGCCACCTCTTTTTTGACCAAAAACGCTGGCAAGAATCCATCACCACCTACAAAACTGCCATAGAAGCTGTAGAATTATCCCGCAGTTGGGCAACCACCGACCAACGACGCGCCGAAATTCTGGAAAATGCCCGTGATGTTTACGGCAACATCACGCTTGCCTGCATCGAACTTCAAGATTATGCCCAAGCCCTAGAATACGTCGAACGCAGCAAAGCCCGTAACCTCGTCGAACTCCTCGCCACCCGCGACCTCTACCCCAAAGGTGACATCCCGCCCCACGTCCTCGAAGAACTCGACCGCCTGCGCCGCGACATCGAAACCGAACAGCAACGCCAAGCCCTGCAACAATCGCAAAATAACCTCAGCCAAAACTCAACTCTCGATTCTCTCTCAGCCCGTCAAGCCCCCTCGCGTCTGCCCGCCCTACAACAGCAACTTACGGAACTGATTGACCGCGATATTACCCCCATTGACCCTGAATTCCGCCTCACCCAAACAGTAGAACCCATTACCTACTCGGAAATCAAACAACTCCTCTCCGCCCCAGACACCGCCATCATCGAGTGGTACATCACGGCTGAAAAAATTCTCGCCTTCATCATTACCCCTCCCACCGATTTAGACCCAGAAGGTAAAATCACGATCTGGCAGTCTACCCCCGAAGAAAGGCAAAAATTCTTGGACTGGGCAATTGCCTATCTCAGCGACTACAACTTTAATAAACCCCACTGGCGCAAACAACTCGCCCCTCGCCTCCAAGAACTCGCCAACCTTCTACATATCTCCGAAATCCTACCCAAAAACTGTCGCCGCCTGGTTCTCATTCCCCATTGGTTTCTGCACCTTTTCCCCCTACACGCCTTACCTTTCTCCTCTCCTGGCGAAGAGACTTCGACAAAAAGCACTTGCCTGCTTGACCATTTCCCCGACGGTATCCAATACGCCCCCAGTTGCCAACTGCTGCAACAAGCCCAACAGAGAAAGCGAGAACAATTCGATCGCCTCATTGCGATCCAAAACCCGACTCAAAACCTCAGCTTTACTGACTTAGAAGTAGACGCGATCGAACAACTTTTTTCACCACCCCGTAACGTTCTCAAGCACGAACTTGCGACCAAAGCGGCCCTAAGCCAAGATTCCAGTAACTCACTCGCTTCTGGCCACTGCGCCCACTTCTCCTGTCACGGCTATTTCAACTTTCAAAATCCCCTTTTATCTGCCCTTCTCCTGGCTAACTGCTACATCACCCCCGCCCCACCCGAACCCGAACCCCTGCGCCATCTTCCTCTAGCAGATGGTCAGACGATCGACCTTGCCGAATGCCTTACCTTGGCGGATATTTTCTCGCTAGACTTGCGCCAGTGTCGCCTAGTCACCCTTTCCGCCTGCGAAACCGGGTTCACCGACTTTAAAGCCAGCAGCGAATACATTGGCTTACCAAGTGGCTTCCTCGTCGCCGGAACGCCTAGCATCGTCAGTTCTTTGTGGGCTGTCAATGACCTCTCTACAGCCGTCCTGATGATTCAGTTCTACAAAAACGTCAAAGCAGGTCAACCCGTCGCCATTGCCCTTCAGCAAGCCCAACTTTGGTTGCGCGATGCCACCAAAGAACAGATTCAAACCTGGATAGAAGGCCTTCCCCTAAATCCCGCCCGACGTATGCAATTCAAACTTTGGTTAAGTAAAATTGAAGCCAGCACTCAGCCCTTCGCCTCTCTCGAATACTGGGCCGCTTTCTGTGCCATTGGACTATAGGAGATATTCATGTCTTTTCACGAACAAAACTTACAAGCGTTTATCGAACTCTTAACCGATGTGCGATCGCGCCGCCTGTTTACAGAGAAACATCTCGAAGAGTTAGCACAGATCGTCGCCCCCGTGCCAGATGACACCGAACAACTCTCGATTGCGATCGCCACCTGGTACGAACAACACCCAACTATCGCTGATGCCCAATTAGCTTTCCTCAATGAGTTACTTTCCCCGTCTGTTCCTAGCCCTCAAACCGTTAATCCTGTAGCCTCGGAACGACTTCCCGGCAGCAAGCAACCAACCCTAAAACCACCACAAATTCAGCTTAATAAACAAACCTTACAAAATGCAATTCACACTAGTTCTAGCGATAATTCTTCCCCACTCGAAAATTCCAAGCAATGAGCGAAACTCCTCTAGATGCCTCAGTTGCACGCGTATAGGTCG
>JAAHGE010000059.1 GCA_010672635.1 Desertifilum sp. SIO1I2
CCGACCGGACTAAGTCCGGTCGGTTCCCACTAAGGAGTACCCTTGGTTAATGCACCCCCCGCTAACCGATCGCGTTTGTTCAATTGCGAAGGGTCGATCGGTCGCTTGGGCAATTCGTTCGGCGATCTTAGTCCACATGATACTCTTGAATTCTTAGCCTTGGGTTTATTTTCCCGCGTTACCAGCCCCTTGTCCCCGGCCCCCCTTTAAAAGGCCCGACAAGATCGGAGGTAATCCATCCCCCATAGAAATCGCCGGGTTGAGGGGTGACTTGTTCATCATTCACAAAGCAAGCATCCATCGCTTGGGCGTAAAATCCATAGTATTCCTGAATCGCGATAAACGGAGGCGTGGGTTGCACGTAGCGCCAAGCAGCATGAGATGCGGTTTTATCTCCCAGCGACAGATCGTAATAGCGACACCAACCTTTCCATTCACACCAAGTCTGAGCGGTTGTTTCCCTTAAATATTCCAGCTTGATGTCCTCTGGGGGAATGTAATACACGGGCGGATGGCTGGTTTCTATAACGCGTTTCGCTCTATCGGTTTCTGCTAAAATTTCATTATTAAAAATAATCCGAATGTGTTTAGAGGTATCTTCTAAACGAGCGGGGCGCGGATAATCCCAAACAGATTCTTGACCGGGTTGGGGTACGATTGGATTGGGTTTCATTCTCAATCAGCTCCTGGATTATTGATTGAAATTATAGACAAAAGTTACGATTGCCTGATTTTGTTGTATAGTTTTACACGAGAAGATGCGATCGCTGGTTTGAGAATTTCCCAAGTTTACTTCCTCCAGAACCCTTCAAAGATTTGCGAGCATCTCAATTACGCCGCCTGTTTTTAATTTAACTTGCCCCACGTCTAATCAGACGACTGGTACGACAGACTTAATTGCTGGACTGATAATTGTCCTAGCTCCTTGGTTCTTAAGACAACTGGGGACTTAGTACCCGCAGTTTTAAGCTTGGCGCGCCACTAGTGTCAGCCAAATCAATATTTTGTCTCTAACTCTTAAAACTGAACCCAGAGCTAATGATTGCAACTCAATATCAGATTGGTGGTAGCCTCGAACATAACGATCCCCATTATGTTATCCGCGTTGCAGATACCCAACTATATGAAGCCTTGATGAGCGGTGAATTTTGCTACATTTTTAACTGCCGACAAATGGGAAAATCTTCTCTCCTCGTTCGGACGCTCCATCGCTTGAGGGGAGAAGGTTATCAGTGTACTGTGATTGATATGAGTAACATTGGGAGCGAAAACATTACGCCGATTCAATGGTACAAAGGAATTATGTACGACCTGGGATTGGGGTTGAATTGGCTATCAGAAATTAATACTGATGTTGAAAAACTTGAACGAGAAGGTCTGTCAACCTTGAAAATCTTAAGTCAATTAATTGATGATTTACTCACTGTTTTTTTTCCAAACGAGCGGATTTTTATTTTTATCGATGAAGTAGATAGCATTCTCAGCTTAAAATTTTCTATTGATGATTTTTTTGCTTTAATTCGTTACTATTATAATCAAAGAAACATTGATGAAAAGTATCGTCGTATTACCTTTGCAATTTTTGGTGTAGCTACTCCTTCTGATTTAATTTCTGATAGACAAAGAACGCCATTTAACATCGGTCGTGCCATTGAACTCGAAGGCTTCAAATGGGAAGAAGTCCAACCGCTCATTCAAGGAATAGAAGGAAAAACTCTCGATCCAGAATCCTTTCTTAGAGCAATCCTCGATTGGACTTCCGGGCAGCCCTTTTTAACACAAAAACTATGCGACTTAGTTGTTAAACACCTAGAAAAGCGAGAAATTTTGAATCGGAAAATATCAGCCGAATTAATGGTTGAAGAAATTGTGCGATCGCGCCTCATTCAAAACTGGGAATCGCAAGACGAACCCGAACACTTTAGAACGATCCGCGATCGCCTTCTGGGAAATCAAAAAAACGCTGGAAGATTGCTCAGTATCTATCAACAAATTTGGCAAGATTTAGAAGTCATTGCAGATGACAGCCGCGACCAAACAGAACTTATCCTATCGGGCATTATCATCAAGTCAGAAGGATATCTTAAAATTCGCAATAAAATCTACCGAGAAGTCTTTAACTTAACCTGGATTGAAAAACAACTGCACGCCCTTCGTCCCTACTCTCAATCCTTTGAAGCTTGGATAGACTCTCAAAAACTCGACCCCTCGCGCCTCCTCAGCGGGCAAGCCTTAATTGATGCTCAAAATTGGGCACGGGGCAGAAGCTTAAGCAACTTAGACTATCAATTTCTAGCCGAAAGCGAAGAACAAGATCGCCTCAGAGTTCAGCAATAATTAGAAGCCGCACGCTTTAAAGAAGTTGAATTTAGTCCCGACGGTCAATTCATCGCCGCAACCAAGGCGCGATCGCACCGTTCAACTGTGGAATTTGAGAAGATGGAACGATCTACCTCTGGCAAATTGATGGCAGCTTGCAGCAAACCTAGAAAGCGCATTTACAAGCGGTTCGGCAAACCAGCTCAGAAATTGAACGCGCGCACTGTGTCCTTAACCGCTGCACGCAACAGAGCTTTACCTGCGATCTGTTACAAACCTCTTTTCATTGCCTCGGATCTTCTGTTACACCTGCTATCAACCGCTTATCCAATCAAAATTATATGCAACCGAGTCCCCGGTCTGTCGTGTTTGGCTGTGAATTCTCGATTTTTAGCTTGGTTTTGCTGCACTGTATCGCACCCAGTTGGGCCGGAACCCCTGGCTCAGAGTTAATATCAACGATGCCCGAAGCCCTAGAGGGAGTTTCCCAAGCCTTTAGCGAACCCGCTCTTGAAACCCATTTTTCTGTCCAACAAGCCCTGCAAGCAGGCAGCCAAACGGCGCAGCAGCTCATCACAGTCGATCCGGCTCCCGAAGAACTCCCAGCCGTGCTTTGGCAGCAACCTGTAATCGCAGCAACGGCGGTTGTAGACGAGCACCTAGAATTCAGCCAAGCACCTGCGATCGCAGTCGATCCAGCTCCCGAAGAACTCCCGGCATTGCTTTGGCAGCAACCTGTAATCGCAGCAACGGCGGTTGTAGACGAGCGCCTAGAATTCAGTCAAGCGCCTGCCCCAGAAGCCTCACCGCCGCCCGAACCGCCCCCCCAAATCTTCGTCCGCACCATCGAAGTCATTGGCAGCACCATTTTAGACGAGGCTCAACTCAACCCGATTATTCAACCCCTAGAAGGGCGAAACGTCACCCTTGAGGAACTGCGGCAAGCGGCAGATCAAATTACCCAAATCTATCTCAATCGCGGCTTTATTAACTCTAGAGCCGTCGTCGTCGATCAAGTCGTCACCGATGGGGTTGTCCAGATCCGCGTCATTGAAGGGCGCTTAGAACGCATTGAGATTGAAGGCACGCGCCGCGTCAGACCCGAATACGTGCGATCGCGCATTCGTCTAGGGGCTGGCGTTCCGCTCAATAGTGCCGCCCTAGAAGATCAATTGCGTCTATTACGTGCCGATCCGCTCTTCCAAAATATTGAAGCCAGTCTTAGAGCCGGAACCGATATCGATCGCAGTATCTTAATTGTCCGGGTTAGCGAAGCCAAGCCTTATAACGTTAACTTTTTTATTGATAATTATTCACCGCCCAGTATCGGCTCCGAACGCATAGGCATGAATTTCCGCCACCGCAACCTATTTGGTTTTGGCGATGAAATGTTTTTCTTCTATAGCCGCACGCTGACTGGAGGAGCCAACGTCCTAGACTTTAGCTACCGCGTGCCGGTGAATGCCAGAGAAGGGGCCATAAGTTTGCGCGTGGCTCCGAGTTGGAACCGAATTACCGATCCTGACTTTCGCGAATTAGAGATACGCGGCAAGCAACAACTGTATGAGATTGCCTTCCGCCAACCTTTGATCCGTTCCCCGCGAGAAGAGTTGGCTCTCTCCATCGGGTTTACCCACCAACGGGGGCAAACTTTCTTATTTAACGATCAACCCTTTGGTTTTGGTATCGGTCCTGATGAAGATGGCAACTCCATTACTAGTGTCTTTCGTTTTGGTCAAGAGTATGTCTTGCGCGATCCGAGTGGGGCGTGGGCGCTGCGATCGCAATTTAGTCTCGGTACGGGTTTGCTCGATGCCACCATTAACCGCGATCCCATCCCCGACAGCCGTTTTCTGGCTTGGTTAGGGCAAGTCCAGCGCGTGCAGCGCTTAAGCAACGATCATCTGCTGATCTTCCTGGCTGATGTTCAACTCACCCCCAATAGCCTCTTGCCTTCCCAGCAATTTGTGATTGGTGGGGGACAGTCGGTGCGCGGCTATCGGCAAAATGCCCGTTCTGGCGATAATGGATTTCGCGTTTCAGTCGAAGATCGCATTGCCATCCAGCGGGATGCAGCAGGTATCCCCACCATGCAACTGATCCCGTTTATTGAAGGCGGTGGCGTGTGGAACAAAGGCGATAACCCTAACGAACTCCCCAGACAGCGTTTTCTGGCAGCCGGAGGTTTAGGTTTGCTGTGGGAACCCCTCCCCCGGTTTGTGGTGCGGATCGATTATGCTGTCCCGTTTATTACTCTGAGCGATCGCGGCGAGAACGCCCAAGACCGAGGCTTATTCTTCAGCATCAATTTTCAACCCTAATTCCGCAAAGCAGGTACTATTGAAAGGTTAATGAACGGTGAGTTCTTGCGTTTGCTCTGTTGTCCTGTTGAGGCGCGAGAACTCCACCTCTTCTAAACTGCTGTGGGATCGACCCAACCTTTGTTGTATTGAGCGAGAATAAGCTGTGGATGCCCTATTGGAACGAGCAAGAACGCTCAAGAATGCGTTAATTCAATTTGTCTTAGAAGCGGAAGGAGAGTTAGCCACGGCATTAGAAACGTTTGTGGCTCAACGTTCTCAACAAAAGCCCTTTGATATTAATCAACGCAATCTGATTACCGATACATTTCTCACCCAAGGGGAAGTGGGCGAGAAAACCCCCATTGAGTTATTTATTGCCAGTCGCTCGGATTTGTCTGGGAGCGATCGCGATCTCCTCACAAGCTGGCATCGGAGTTTTATCGCCCTGTTTGAAGTTGAGGAAAAACTGCCCGACGGGTTTAAGCTAATGAATTGGCTAACCTCAAAGCACTACCTCGTCAAACCCAACGATCCGCTCACCCTCGAAGAAATGTCGCGATTTCAGCTTGGGGAAATTTTACTCTGTCGCATTGCCCCCGTCACGGCAGATTATTGGATGTTTTCGGGTCCTTGCATTACCAAAGGGAACCTAGGCAAACCCAAATTGGCTGTCGTCATCGGCGAATTTAAACAAAATTACCGCGCCTCCCTCTACAGCGACGCCCCCGATTTATTAGAAGAAGCCTGGGAATCTGTCGCTACCTATCATCAAGCCTTTGTCGAACATTTTGGGAGCGATCGCATTACCGGATCGGGCTATCAAATCAACAAACAAATTACCGAACTGCAAGAAAAAATGGCGAAGCAACGCCTCGAAGCCGCCGGAATTGATAGCTCCAAATCCCTCAAAGAAATTATGCAGGATGCGGGAGCCGACGAAACCGAACTCAAAGCCGCCGCCGTGGAAGCTGGAGCCGACAGCCAAGAACTCGATCGACTCTTAGAAGGCGATGAGAAAGGCAAATCCAAAATGGTGATGCCCAAAGGGAACCTGCCCGACGAGATCCGCAACGCCGAAAACGTCCGCGTCTTCACCCATCCGCGCTGGGGACAGATGTTTCTCCCCAACTATCCCAAATTTGAAGCATTGCTCGATAATCCCGACTGGCAAAGCGTTTCCTACACTGAAGCGCTGGTGCGGAAATATCTAGAAGAGCCGCAATATAACTGGTTTATTTGGCAGCAACTCGCCCAACAAAACCCCGCTCAACTCGAACAAATTCTCCAAAGCGTTCTCAACCGTCCCAACTTTCAACTCAAAACCGATCTAGAACCCCTACTCGTCCAAGAGTTTCATAAACCTCTAGAACCCGAACTGCCCGAAATTGCCAGCGTTCCGGTTCATCTCCACGAACTTTTCCAAGCCGCAGTTGCAGAAGTTAATAAAACCAAAGCCAAAACCAAAGGTAAGAAAAAGGCTCGCAAAGGCTTTTTGTAACAGCAGGCAAACTGCCAAAATTCAAGACAAAATGAGTAAAGGCGTGCTATCTCCCGTGCGTCTTTGCTCATCGATCGCCACTACTTTTTGAATTCATGACCGAAAATCCTCGCCAAATCGCCTTTTTTGCATTGCGGGACGTGCATCGGCGAGGAGCTTACGCCGATGTGGCTCTCGATCGCTGGTTGCGCCAATCTCAGTTAGAAGGGGTCGATCGGCGCTTCGTCACAGAATTGGTGTATGGTAGCGTCCGCCGGATGCGATCGCTCGATTTCCGCATTGACCAACTGGCGAAAAAACCGGCCGATCGACAACCCCCCGATCTCCGCACGATCCTGCATTTAGGATTGTATCAACTCCACTACCTCGACCAAGTACGGGCGGCGGCGGCTGTGGATACCACGGTAGAACTGGCCAAAACCAATGGGTTTCGCGGCTTGACTGGCTTTGTCAATGGTTTATTGCGTTCGTCTCACCGACGTTCGGAAAATCGCCCTTTTCCCGATCCTGCCCCTGCTTCAGCGATCGAGCGTTTGGGGATTGAATACAGCTACCCCGACTGGATCGTGGCTGGATGGCTAGCAGAGTTAGGAGAAGCCGAAACGGAGCAACTCTGCGCCTTTTTTAATCAAACTCCCGCCATCGATTTGCGCGTCAATCCCCTACGGACGACTCGCGCGGAGGTAGAAGCCCAACTCCAAGCTTGGGGGGTAGAGGTGCAGCGTTTGCCTCATTTACCCCAGGGGTTGCGCCTGACGGGCAGTATCGGGGCAATTGAGAAGTTACCCGGTTTTCGCGAAGGGCATTGGGTGGTACAAGATAGCAGCGCCCAATTGGTGAGTTACTTACTGAACCCCCAACCGGATGAGATGATTATTGATGCCTGTGCGGCACCGGGGGGAAAAACCACGCATCTTGCCGAACTGATGGGCGATCGCGGTGTGGTGGTGGCTTGCGATCGCACTCCCTCTCGCCTCAAGAAATTAATCTACAATAGCGAACGCCTCGGTTTAGAATCGGTGCAAATTTGCATCGCCGATAGCCGCAGTTTCCCCGATTTTGACGAGAAAGCCGATCGCGTGCTTCTCGATGCCCCCTGTTCGGGTTTGGGCACCCTGCACCGTCACGCCGATGCTCGCTGGCGACAAACCCCGGAATCTGTCCAAGAGTTAACCGTGTTGCAAGGGGAATTGCTCAATGCGACAGCCCGTTGGGTGAAGCCGGGGGGAATGCTAGTTTATTCGACTTGTACGTTACACCGCGCCGAGAATGAAAGCGCGATCGCCTCTTTCCTAGAAGCCCATCCCGATTGGTCGATTTTACCCCCCGCAGCCGATAGCATCGTTGCCCCCTTCGCCTCTGCTGAGGGTTGGATTAAGCTCTGGCCCCATCGCCACTACATGGACGGCTTTTTTATGGTAAAACTGGCAAAAAAATGAGGCTGCCCGCAGGTTCAGCCTCCTAGAAAGTTGCCAAAATGGGACATCAGCGAACTACTCAGGGTTGCCAACGCCAGGGGTTTCTTCTTTTTTCACTTTGGGAACCACATCCGGGCGTTCTTTATCTTCCCAACCCACTGGGCGCTTGGAGTTGTACCAAGCAATGGAACCTAACGTAACGGCTGCAATAAAACCAACAACATAAACGAGTGTAAATGATACGGGAAAGTGAGATGCTTCTGAAGCAATACCCATGAATAGTTGCATAAGAATTTAACCTCTTATTATTGAACGCTAACCTTAGAATATAAAGAAATCCCCAAACAATCCATCCTCCCTTCTGAAGATTCAACGGCAAATGAATACCGCAGTAGGGAGGAAAACGTCCTAGTATTGATTATCTCTCTCGGTGGGAGAGGCGACCCAAATCGCGAGAAATCCGTACTCAGAAGCTAGGAAACGGTTGAGGACGGTAAATTCATGCTCGAAGGCGAGGGAGGATTTGCCTGATTGAATGACAAATGCGATTAAGGTGTTGTCCGAACTGCCCTCTCCCACACTGAGAGGGAACGCTCATCGCTTGTTGGCTCCTTTTGGGGATGAGAGGAAAGTAGTGAGTGTCAGTCAACCAGGGACTTGAACCGACATTAATCGACAGCACCCCAAAACCAGTTGCCTACAGCACCGGGTTCTTTTTCAGTTAAAAATTCCCTTTTAGCAGAAACAAACTCTTGTTTACTGAGGATACCGTCCCGATCGGCATCAAGCTTGGAGAAGACAAAAGCTGATGTCTCCGCATCCATCTCAAACACGCTGAAGAACAGACGATGCTCTTCAAGCGATATTTGACCATCACCGTCTAAATCAACGATGTCAAATAAAATCTCGATTAAAGGGTCTTCGTAATCTGGATTGGAAACCGCTTCTTCTATGCCCTGACAAAACTCTTCCGGGCTTACCTGACCATCTCCATCCGAATCCGCTTTAGACCAAAAATTTTCCCAAATATGGAGCCACTTAGACAATATCTCTTTGTGTATCTCCGAACCCGGCTCTGCGTTACGAAGCTGGGCGAACCTTGAGGCAAAAATCTCAGCATCTTCCTGGCCAATAAAATTGGAGCGATCGGCATCTAGGCACCGAAAGTGATGCAGTAACTTTTTTCTATGGTATTCGCTTAACAAAATTTCCTCCTTAGAGCTGAGTCAGTCAACTTAGGTCTTCTTACCATTGATCGTTATAATACGGTTCTTCGTAATACGGTTCCTCGTAATACGGCTCTTGATAAGCGGGTTCGGGTTCAGAATAGCTGTTACCGCCCGAACTACTTTGGCTGCCGGTATTGGGGGCCGGAATGGGGCCGACAATCACCTGTCTGGGCGTAACGGGTTGAGCCTTAATACTGCCTTTGCGACCTTCGAGGGTTGGTAATTCTGGGAATGATTCGGCTGGAATATCTTTAGCCACTTCTGACATAAATTCACCCCAGGTAAAAGCCGCCGTCCCGCTGCTTCCCCAAGTCGGGTAATTATCATCATTCCCTAACCAAACCCCCGTAACCAGTTGGGGAATATAGCCGACAAACCACAAATCGCGGGCTTGTTCGGAGGTTCCCGTTTTACCGGCCACAGAGCGATCGCTCAAATAGGCCGGTCGTCCCGTCCCCGACTTGACTACACCTTCCAACATCCAGGTCATAATGGCGGCGCTATTGGGATCGACGGCTTGGCGCGCTTTATATTTCCCGTCAAAAATTACCTCTCCCCGGCGGTTGAGGACGCGGCGAATTCCATGCGCTTCGTTAAATTTCCCTTTCGCGGCCAGGGTGCCATAGGCGTTGGTGAGTTCGAGCAAATTCACCTCCAACGCGCCCAACGCTAGGGTGTAATAGGGCTTGAGTTCTGAAACAATCCCCATTTCCTTCGCCATCCGGATCGCGGGTTCAAAACCGACATCAATCAGCACTTTCACCGCCACAATATTAATGGAAGCGGTGAGGGCATTATCCATCGAGACCCACCCTCTATAGGTTTTGCCGTAGTTTTCGGGTTTATACCCATCCACGGTATAGGGCGAATCCAGATAGCCATCGTAGGGCGAAAAGCCTGCCGCGATCGCCGCCGTATACACAAACGTCTTAAACGTTGAACCCGGTTGCCGTTGGGCTTGGGTGACGCGATTAAATTGGTTTTGATTAAAATCTTGACCGCCCACCATCGCTTTAATTTGACCGTTGCGGGGATCGACTGCCACCAGCGCCGCTTGCTCAAACCCTTGGGCGGGCCCGTCAATTTCAATGGCATCTTTCACGGCCTTTTCCGCGATCGCCTGCCAGCGCATATTTAACGTGGTTTCTACCGTTAATCCTCCCACGGCCAACTCTTCTGGGGGCACCAGCTTGGGAAGTTGTTGCTCCACATAGGAGGTAAAATAAGGAGCCTTAACATCAAACCGCTTGGGCGGACTCGGATTTAGACCCAAAGGGGCCGCCTGGGCTGCGGTGGATTCCTGGGGGGTAATTTGCCCTACCTCTTCCATCCGCCGCAACACAATATTGCGCCGTTGCAGGGCAATATCGGGGTTTTCTAGGGGCGAGTAGTTACTGGGAGCAGGTGGCAAACCGGCAATGGTCGCCACTTCCGGCAGGGTGAGTTGATCGACGGTTTTACTAAAATAGACCCAAGCGGCATCCGCTACCCCATAGGCCCCCGATCCCAGGTAGACCAAATTCAGATAGCGTTCGAGAATTTGTTCTTTGGTCAACTCTTCTTCAATTTTCTGGGCAATCCGAGCCTCGCGCAGTTTGCGAGTCAGGCTGCGTTCTGGACTCAGAAACACCACCCGCGCTAGCTGTTGAGTAATCGTGCTGCCCCCTTCTGCCACAACCCTAGCCGATAAATTCGCCAGGGTAGCGCGGACAATCGCCCGGTAGTCTACGCCATCATGTTGATAAAAGCGGCGGTCTTCCGAGGCAATGAAGGCGTCTTGAATCACTTGGGGAATTTTTTCAATCGGCAGTTTTTCGCGAGTTGCCGGACCGCGCTGCTGAAGAATGCTATTGTCGGCTGCTAGGATGGTCAGCGTTTCATCGCGAACGAACGTGAGAACGGCATTCGGATCGGGCAGCGCTTGCTCAAACAGATAGATTGCCCGACCCGTTGCGATCGCACTTCCCCCAATTGCCAAAGCTGCCCAGAATAAGGGACGGCGATAAATCGGCTTCTCGCGGTTGATCCATCGCCAGGTGGATTGAGCAATGGCGAGTGCTGGAATTTTTTGAGGCGGCGGTGCTTGAGGATCTGGGGAAGCTTCCTCTGAAGCGACTGCTTCGGAATCAACCTCTGGGGTTAGCGTTTCGGGTTCAACCCCGTTAGATGGACTGGGTTCGCTCGATTTATCGATAAATCGGGAGAGAAAATTCGCCACAATCTCAGATCCTCACGCTCACGAAATAAACAAATAGTAGCAGCAGGTTGTCTTGGGGGGGTGGATCGTTCTAAATCCCGGCATGACCCAAAGCTAAAGCCGTAACGAGCATTCCCAACACGAGGAAGGGTTGGGCGCTTGCCTGATATTTCACGTCATTTTCTATAGGATTGCGAAGAAAGTACATATCCTGGAAGGTAATTTGGGGAATGACAAGCAAGATCAAAATCGTGGCATAGAGGTTCTCGTGAATGCTCATCAAATAACCGGCAACGCCCAATTGAAACACGTCAATCATTAAAACGCAAATCCAAGCGGCGGTGGTGATGCCAAACATGACGGGTAAGGAGTTCAAGCCCAGTTTTTGATCTCCTTCAACGCTTTTGAAGTCGTTGACGACGGCAATTCCTAAACCTGCCAAGCTGTAAATTAAGGTGAGAATGACGATTTTCCAATTGAGTTCGCCAAATAAAGCATGACCCGCCCACCAGGGTAGGGCAATATAACTGGCACCGAGGGCATAGTTACCCAGCCAACCGTTACGCTTGAGTTTCAGCGGTGGCGCAGAGTAAATATAGGAAATGTAGCTGCCCCCCACCGCTAAAGCGGCAACTGTTTTACCCGTATGACCGGCCCAGACATCTAAAATGTAGGCGATGCCAATCCCAGCCAGCAGTAAGATCCAAATTTGAGCGGTGACTTGCTCTTGGGAAATTGCGCCGGAGGGAATGGGACGATAGGGTTCGTTAATGGCGTCAATTTCGGCATCGTAAAAATCGTTAAGGGTTTGGGTATACCCTGCCAGCAAGGGACCTGATAGTAACATGCAGGCGGCAGCGATTAGGATATTTTCTAAATTCCACCGGAAATTGCCGGAGGAGGCTGCACCGCAAACGACTCCCCAGATCAGCGGTATCCAAGTGATCGGTTTCATCAGTTGCAGGCGGATTTTCCAGAGGTTGGTTTCTCCAGAAGAGGCACCCCGCATCCCTAGCATCTGTCGGGTTTTGGCACTACGGTTTGATGGCGTTTCGTCCGTTGTCATGGTTTTTACCAATACACGCTGCAATTGTCACTCCCACGGGCTAAAGCGTATGGGATTTATTTTACGGGAGTCCAACGACCTGACCCTCAAACAGCATCGTAAGATTCTGTTGCAAACAATTCAACTGGAACTTGTTGACACTGCACTGAGAAAGGGCGATCGCGCTTTCTCAGGGTCTCAAGTCCCAATTTCTCGCTTTCTAGAACGATACGATCAAGTAACCTTCTTGGAATTTGGCACCCGTGACAGGTTTGCCGCTGAGTTGGGGCGGTAGGAGAATGTTCCGCCGCTGATCGCCGGCTTCAATGGTTAATTCCGGGCCATATTGCGTGAGTTTCACTTGTTTTTTATCAAATCCGGGTAAGAAAAGGGTGACTTTGCGTTCGTTAATATTAACCGTCAGGGGGGCGGGGGCTTGCGGGGTTTGAGTAAAGTCGGGTAAGGCTGCCATAATCGGTTCCCAAGCATGGACAGCGCTGTAGGGGATGATACTAACGGGTAAGTTGGCAAATTCTTCGCTGGTTTTGTCTGTCGCGGTGAGTTCGCGATCGAAGAATTGATAAAGGTCTTGCAAGGAGGCTGCGGCTTCTGCGGCTTCGGTATCGGGCATGACGGATTTATTGAGGATGACACCCCCTACGGTTAAGCCGACTTGTTGGGCGCTGCCCCACAGGTAGCGGGCTGTGGCGACTGCCACCGGATCGCCCGTGGTGACGAGGTAGGCGGCGACGCGCTGCGGGTTGGCGATCGCCTCTTTACCGTCATCTAAAATATTGTTGACTTGCTTGGTGGGGCCAGAAAAATTATCTTGGCTTAAGTCTACATTCAAAACGGCAGAACTAATTGGGCCGAGGAACGGAGATAAATTTTTGCCGAGATCGGAGTCAATAAACACTTGGCGGAACCGCCGGATATACCAACTGGCGATTTCCGGGATGCCCAGCATTCGCAAGCTTTCGCGATCGCCTGCACCATCGTAAACGATCGCATCGTATCTGCCGCTTTGTTCGTATTCGCGGATGGCATTGAGGGCTAAAGCGCTGTCCATTCCCGGTAAAATGCCCAATTCCTGCCCGTAGACTGATTTAAAGAAGGGAGTGCGGACATACTGGGCTTCCAGTTTTTTGACTTCCTCCCAACTTTTCTCTAGCAGTTCGGTACTGTGCAGGACGACGGCTTCTAAATTAGCCGCCACTTCAGTGCGAGTTGAGCCGATGGGGGTGCCTAATAATAACGCTGTTGCTGAAGCGGGTTCAGTGAAGGCGAGTAAGACGCGCTTTCCCTGAGCCGCCAACTGTTTCGCCGCTGCGATCGCGATCGTGGTTTTACCCGTTCCACCTTTGCCCAAAAATGTCAGAATTAGGGCCATGTCTTCTTCTCTATAACCAATAGGATCGTGTTTCAGTTTAGCGAAGTTCTCGACACTCCCCATCGGGAGAAGGGCTAGGAAATCGGTTCTAGCTCATCTTCAAAAAACCAAGTAGCAAACTGATCGTCGAATTTGACGACAATTCCCACTTCCCGACCATCAAGGGGTTTATATCCGGCTACAGTCCCCACTGGGTTTTGTTTTAGCTTATTGACAGTCGCCGCCGATACGCGATCGCGCAGACGACGCACTTTAACCTTCTGACCGATTTCCATTGGTGTTCTACCTAGATTGACATTCCACAGTTTATAGCAAAGTTGGGAGTTGGGAGTTGGGAAGGTGGGAATCAGAAAACGAACGCCAAAACCCAGCTTCTGTGCTGCTGATACCACAGAGTCACCAAGACCAGTCATTTTCCCACTGCACCCGCTACCGAAACCTCGATTGCAGTGAATCCTCAGAAAGCGCGATCGCTCGGTTAACTTAAAATGGCTTTCAGATGAGCGCTTTTTTAAATCA
>JAAHGE010000590.1 GCA_010672635.1 Desertifilum sp. SIO1I2
GAGGGGGTGGGGTGGGGAGGGGGGGGGGGGGGGGGGGGGGGGGGAGAGGGGGGGGGGGGGGGGGGGGGGGGGGGGGGGGGGGGGGGGGGGGGGGGGGGGGGGGGGGGGAGGGGGGGATGGGGGGAAGAAGAAACAGGAAAACTTGGTAATTATCAACTCAGCACTCAGCACTCAGCACTTAGAAGATATCCGCAGGATCGGCTGCTTGTAGCTTGCGGGTGGCAATTCCCCCGGAAAGGATGCACATAATAATCGTTAACATCAATACCACCCCGGCGCGTAGTAGGGTCATGTAGAGAGGTAAATTAGTGGCATTACGGGTTAAGGCATACAAACCAAACGAGATCCCAACGCCGGGAATAAAGCCTAAAAGGGATAGAATTAACGCTTCTTCAATCACAATGCTGAGTAGGTAAGAACTGCGATATCCCATTGCTTTAAAGGTGGCATATTCTGCCATGTGGTCGCTGACATCGGTGGAAAGGACTTGATAGACAATAATGACACCGACAATGAACCCCATTGCGACTCCCAGGTTAAACACAAAGCCGATGGCGGTATTTTTAGCCCAGTAATCTTTTTCAAAGTCGATAAACTCTTGATGCGTCAGGACTTTGACATCGTTGGGGAGATAGGCTTGCAAGGCTTGCTGAACCTGTAGGGGATCTGCGTCGGGTTTGAGTTGAATTAACCCCAAATTGACGCTACCCGCTTGCTGTCGGGGAAAGAAGCGCAGGAAGTTTTGATCGCTGGTGATTAAGGTACCATCGGCGGCGAAGGATGCGCCAATGGTAAATAAGCCGTCTATTTTGACGTTGCGGCGTTCGAGTTCGGTGGTGACGGTTTGACCTTGTTCAATTTGAGCGATCGCCTCTTTGTATTCTCCCCTAGCAGCCCGATCGAAAATCAATGTATCGGGTAATTTAATTTCGTCTAAATATTGGTTCACTTCCGGGAGGGTGAAGGCGGGTTTTTGTGGGTTGAAGCCGACGACTAAAATAGAGGTATCTTTGCGGGTTTGGGGATTTTTCCAGGTGGCTATTCTCAGGTATAGCGGATCGGCCGATTCAACTTCAGGCTGGTTCATCGCTTGATATAAGCGTCGCCGGGAGAAGGAGGAGGGGTTAATGAGGTTTCTCGCCTGGGGACTAATGAGAACCAGTTCGGCGTCAACGGCTTGGTGCAGGCGGGTGTTACTGCTATACAGAGCATTTTGAAAGCCAAGTTGCATAAAGATCAAGATATCAGCAAAGGCAATTCCGGCGATCGCCACCAGCATTCGACCTTGATCGTGACTGAGTTGCAACCAACCCAAGGGGGTACGGCGTTTTAGGTTTTGTAGCGGTTTTATGGGTTTAATCATTGCTCGATGGCGACCTTAACTTGTAAGTTGGTTAAACCGGCTACCTTTTGGCTAGACGCTGGATCTAACAGAACTTTGACTTCCACAACGCGGGCGTCAATATTTGCAGAAGGGTCTGTATTGACAACGTTTTGACGCAAGACTTGCAAGCCAATATGCTGTACTGTTCCTGACAATTCGTCGGGGAAGGCGTCGCTGGCGATCCGGGCTTTTTGACCGATGCGGACTTGGGTAATATCGCTTTCGTAGACTTCGGCTACTGCAACCATATTTTGCGTTTGTCCGAGGAGAACCACCCCTTCACTACTCACCCGTTCGCCGGGATAGGTGTTAATCTTCAAGATTTGCCCGTCTATGGGGGCGAGAATTGCGGTTAATTCTAAGTCGGCTTCAGCTTGTTTGAGGGCGGCTTGGGCGGATCTGAGTTCGGCTTCGGCGGCTTGGACATCGACGGGGCGAATTTCAGCAATTTTCTCTAAGGTGGCTTTGGCTTCGTTAATTTGTTCGAGTTTGGCGTCGGTGGTGCGGTTGAGGTTGGCTTGGGCTTCTTGAATTTGCTGTTCTCGGCTGGAACGCAGGCGGGTGAGGGTGACTTGGGCTTCTTGCAGGTGTTGCTGGGTGGTATTGAGGGCGAGGCGCTTGTTATCCCAGTTTTCGGTCGAAATTGCCCCGTCGCGATAGAGTTTTTCGTAACGTTGGGCTTCGACTTGGGCGTTGTTGCGTTCGGCTTCGAGGCGGATGATGGTGGCTTGTTGGGCGGCGACTTCGCCTTGCAGTTCGGCCTCTAAGCGAGAAATTGCGGCTTGTTGGGCTTGAATTTCGGCGCGGCGTTCGGCTTCGAGTCGGGCGATGGTGGCTTGTTGGGCGTTGAGTTCTCCGGTTTTTGCCCCGGCTTTGACGCGATCGAGGTTGGCTTGGGCAAGGCTGACTTGTTCTTGGGCTTTTTGCAGGGCGGCTGAGGCGCGATCGCGGTTATCCAAAATGGCGATCGGTTCTCCGGCTTGAATGCGATCGCCTTCTTGCACGAACAATTCGGCGATCCGGTTGCCTTCGGCGCTGCTGGGGGCAGAGAGTTGCAGGGTTTGTCCTTGGGGTTCTAAGCGCCCTAGGGCGGTGATGGTTTTGAGTTCAGCGGGTTGGGCTTGGGCGATGGGTTCGTCGGCACGCGGGGAGAAGGGCGATTTCACCCAGTACAGCGTTGCACCCCCCGCGATTACAGAGGCGGTAGCAATGAGGAGGAAGGCTTGACGGGCAAGGGTTGGCGTTGAAGCGATCCGAGAAGCGGGATGCTGAACCATGACTCACCTGGAAGGGGTTGTTGTTTAACGATTTGAAACTAAACCGTTTAGTTCAATTATATTCATACTAAACTGTTTAGTATAGAGAGTCAACAAATCCCCCCTCCGCCTTCTTTGCGCGTTTGAAGGCATAATAGCCCTAGTCAACCCGGAGCCTTGTATGGGAAGAATTCCACCCCGCCCGCCCGAAAACACCACAGACAAAGCCGAACAAATTCTCAACGGTGCCATGCAAGAATTTCTAGCTCGCGGCTACGCGGGAACCAGCATGGATCGGGTATCAGCGGCGGCTGGCGTCTCCAAAGCCACGGTATACAGCTACTTTCAAGACAAAGAAGGTCTATTTAGCGCCCTGATCCAAAATCTGGCCCAAGAACGCCTGCTTTCGGGTTACGTTCCCTTCCAAGAACCCGAAATCTTTCTACGGGAATTAGCGGGTTTCTTGCTCAACCGGATGATGAGCGATCGCCAATACCTCACCTTTGTTCGCCTGATCATTGGCGAATCAAACCGTTTCCCGGAACTCGCGCAAACCTTTGTCCGCAACCTCGCTAAACCGGGCGTCGATCGCTTGTGTCAATACTTTGAGCAGCATCCGGAACTCAATTTACCCGATCCAGAAGCGATCGCGCATATCTTCATCGGCTCTATCGTGTACTATTCTCTCAACCAGGAATTAATGCACGGCAAGCACGTCATGCCCCTTGAGCA
>JAAHGE010000591.1 GCA_010672635.1 Desertifilum sp. SIO1I2
TCGTCAATTTAATAAATTGACGGCTAATCGGCAATCCCAATCCAGTTCCCGTTTGACTGCGCCTGCCCGTTTCAGTTTGCACAAAAGGTTTAAATAAAGTCTGCAATTCCTCTCGGGCAATCCCGGAACCTGTATCTGTAATACAAAAAAGTAGAGGAATCAACGTTAATGATTGGTGGGAAGAAGATGAAGATAAGCCGTCTGTGACTTTAACTTGAAGTTTAACGCTGCCCGAGGAAGTAAATTTAATCGCATTTTCTAAAAGATTCATTAAAACTTGACGCAGTTTACTTTCATCAGTTCGTATATATCGCGGGACTCGTTCGCACCGTTGGAAAATTAACTGCAATCCTTTAAGGTTAGCTTTAAGCAATAACATCTGTTCGATATCTTTGAGTAAAGCATGGAAGTCAAATGCAGTTTCATCTAACGTCATTTGTCCTGCTTCAATTTTAGAAAGGGATAAAATATTATTGATTAGTTTTAACAAATGAGAGCCACTGCGATTAATAATATCTAAACTTAACTGCTGAGAGGGAGTTGTTAGCTGCTGGCGAGCCATCTGTTGAGCAAATCCAAGAATTGCATTGAGCGGCGTTCTCAATTCATGGCTCATATTGGCGAGAAAAGAGGTTTTAGCGTGATTAGCCGCTTCAGCAGCCTTTTTTGCAAGTTTGAGTTCTCGATTTTTCTGTTTAAGTTGGCGAGTTTTAGATTCAACTCTCCGCTCTAAGATACTAGAGTAGTACTCGGTTTTAGAACGATACTGTTGCAATTGTTGACTCATCTGATTGAAAGCACGAGCTAGGTATTCTAGTTCGGCTACATTACTTCCCAGCACCTGTTGGTTCAGGTTTCCTTCTGCAATGGCTTGGGTCGCTTCGATTAATCGCCGTAGTTTAAGTTCAATTCTTAGAGAAATCAGTAAAAGGAGTGAAATAGAAAAAATCAGCGCTAGTAAACAAAGGACAAATGTGACGCGAGTATTAGCGTTCACCTGGTTCATGAAGTCGGTTTCAGGGACGACAGCAACAATTAGCCAATCTATATTGTGCTTGTTTCCAATGCCTGATTCAGAAAAAGGTTTGACATGGAGTAAATATTTATCGTCATTAATAACAAAATTGAGCGTCTCACTTTTGTCAATTAAAGCTAGATTATCAAAGTGTTTAATCAGAAATTGAATAGAGTATTTGATAATAGTTTGTTGATTGAGCAATTTTTGATGAACTAGGTATTGGGGAATATCTTTTGTAGTCGGAGTAGAGTAAGCAATAATTTTTCCGAAGCGATTGAGAATGAAGATTTGACTATTAGGACTGATTTGTAAGTCTTTTAAAACAGATTGACCATTTTCTTGAGCTACTTGGTTAGCGTTTGGCAAAGTATTGAGGTAGTCTAAGGGTTCAGAGATGCGTTTAGTTGCTTGTTGCAGTAACTGGGCAACCAAATCGTTCATCGTCTGCTTACTGGTGACAAAAGATATCCACCCTGTTAGTCCAACGGATGCGGCTATCAGCAAAGCAAAGGGAACTGTTAAGAGTAAGCGCAGCGGTACAGGCGGTGAATTCTTTTTAAGGTTATTTTTCAGATGCTTCATCAGTCCTAAACATCTCTTTTGTCTGTCTTGTTCGTTAATAACTCAGTCTTCAGAAGTATCGGTTCAGCCTGAAGTGATAAATTTTTATGTTGATGTTATCTAATTTAGACAAAGATGAATATTTGTCTGACTGTCAATACTCCAATTGTTAGATATTGCTATAATTTGGGAATTATTTTAAATGAGTTAAGCTTATGAGGAGAGTTGATAGTTCCCTCTCAAACAATTTTTATGAGTTTCATAAAAATTGTAAACATTTGCAGGTCAAAAGGAAATGGAACTATCAACTGCTACTTTAAAATTAGCAATCGAGAATTGACCGAACCCCACTTTTCACTCTCTATTGGACTGAACTGAAAGGGAATCAATGAAGTTACCTTCCTCTTGAGCAATCTTGACGAGTTCAATAATCACGGACAAATCTATTCCTACCTCTTGGGCAGCATCGACTGGCGATAAGTTTTGAGTTCTGAGTTTGTCTAAAAACTGTTGTACTCGCTCGACAATGGGGTCATTAGCTGTTGTGTACCTTCTTTGGATGGCAACGATCAATCCTCTTTCTACTTCTGAGGCTGTAATAGTTTGACCTGCATTAAAATTCAAATTAGGAGTATTTTCAGATGAAACTGTAGCAATCTGAATTCCTAATTTATCTGGCTCTTTGTTGGTTGGTACGACGTTAAAAGTATACAGTCGCTGTCTGCCTCTGGAGTCTACTGTTTTTATAGAAAGGCTGGTGATTTTGGTAGTAGTAGCACCGGGGAATTGCAATGGTAGAATCGCTCGCAAAAATACAGTTTGAGCACGACCTCTTGATAATTCTGTATCTGTACTGAAGACGAGACGAGAGGGATCGGCAATCAGCACGTAACTAATCGCTTCATCGGTTTGGCTAAAGTCGATCGCACTCGCCCGTCCTGGATAAACTTTAATATCAATGGCACGGCGAACAGCAACATCTCGACCCACCGTTTGATAGCTACTTGTTACCGATTGAGCTAGTGTGGGAGTTGGGCAAGCAACAGCAGCGATCGCCGTTGCAACTAAAGACCATCTGAATGTTCTCAGGTGTTGAAACTGAATTTTCATAAAAACCTCACGGAAAGTGTTAACGGCTAACGTTGAGAAAACTGTTGACAGTAATAGAGACTTTGGTTCCTTTAGGAACTATCGCAATATTGGGACGGCTCAAAAGTTCTTCAACAGCCCGATCTGAGCGTTTTTCCAGCCGTTTCGCTAGAGGGCTAAAGAAGCCATCGAGAACCGCAGACCAAATTTGGGGTTCGCGGCTTTCTACAGTGATGGTGTCTCTGGAAAACCCACCACTGTTGATGCTGTTACGGCTTTGCACTCTGGGCTGGGCAAACACTTCTCCTACTCGTCCAACTCCAGAAAGCAGTCCTACGAGCAGATCTTGCTTGGCAATATCATCACCTGCATCGAGATGACTAGATGCAATTAGCGGTTCTCCCTCTTCACCTGCAATCAAAATTGCACCAGGCGGAATTTCTTGCTGCTGAATTTGCCCTGACTCATCGGTGTAGACAATGGCGATCGCACTGGCTTGTACCATGCGATTTTCTTGACCGACATGAGTGGCTCGAGCAATGATAACCGTTCCTTTAGGAAGGGCTACTGAGCCATTCGTTGCTGAAAGGTCTTCAGTTAGGGTGATGGCAAAGCGGTTGTAGAGTTGTTCGCCACTTCCTTCATCCCACAGTAGCGGCACTGATACAGTACCAGGGGCAGTTATTCCGAGCGCC
>JAAHGE010000592.1 GCA_010672635.1 Desertifilum sp. SIO1I2
TAGTTCCCGCGCCGTAGGCGGCTGGGGAATTTGGGCGTTCAGTTGTTCGACGAGTTGGCTAATGACAGTTTCAGCCTGGGTACCCCGCCAAGTCACAGAGGCGGCTTGGGAATGTCCGCCCCCACCGAGGGGTTGAAACAGGTGATGGAGATTGGTATTATCGATGCGCGATCGCCCGATGACTGTTAAGCGTTCATCAAGATCGGTTTTGACGCGATACCGTACTCCCAACAACAACGCATCGACATCAGTTAACTCAACTAACTGCGCGGCTAAACTCGATAAACCTGGAACATATCCAGCCGCATCTAACAATACCCAAGCCACTCGATAGCCTTGAATTGTCTGTATTTGCAACTTTTCTAAAGCCACAGCCAGTAAATCTTGTAACGCTGGGGATAGGGCAGAATCGAGATAATCAGCAATTACCGATAAACTCGCCCCTTGCTGCATTAACCAAGCTAAAGCCAGCGCATCTCGCGGCGTACTCGCTTCATAGGATAGAGAACCCGTATCGACGTGAATTCCCAACGCCATGACAGTTGCTTCCGCAGGCGATAGGATCGGTTCATTACGAGTCGTTTCGGTTAAAGTCGCTTGCAGTTTTTCGACAATTAAGGTCGTAGTTGCACCCACTGCTTCAATATCAGCTTGAGTATAGGGGATATTGCTATTGGCATCGAGATGATGATCGTACAGTTCAACCGCGCTGAGTTGGGGTAAGTCTAACCACTCGGCTGTTTTACCGAGGCGATCGCGCATTTGCGTATCCACTACCATTAAAGAGCGAATCTGCTTGGGATTCACCGAACGCCGTTCAATCAATGCATACTCATCGCGATGCAACGCCAAAAACTCCCGAACCGCCGGATGACATCCCCCAGAAAGCACAATTTTTGCCCCCGGTTTCAGCCGCGTTAACCCCACCGCCGCCCCCAAAGCATCAAAGTCCGCCGTAGTATGACACAAAATCAAATCCACTACTAAACTCCCAATTCCCAACTCCCACCTCCGATCGGTGCCATTTTTTGGTAGCTTAAGATTCAGGTTTAAATCGTTTTGTCAGCTTTAAGCTTTCGTTGGGAGAACAAAAATGTCAATCTTATTTCAACTTACCTTAGCTGCCCTGGTTATTTTGTCGTTTGTTATGGTTGTGGGCGTTCCTGTTGCGTACGCTTCCCCCCAAAACTGGCAACAGTCTAAGTCTCTAATTTTCCTAGGATCGGGGCTTTGGGTGGTTCTGGTTCTGGTGGTTGGGGCGCTGAATTTTTTAGTCGTCTAAATTTAGATCGGGTGTCAGTTGTTCGCTGAGGCGCTATCTTAACCCGCACAATGGACAACTGACGTTTTAATCGTGGATTTGTAAAGTATGGCTGTTTTTGAAGGCACCTTTGCTCAAACTGAGTCTTTTCGCTTTGCGATTGTCATTGGTCGATTTAATGACCTGGTGACTGGTAAGCTGTTAGCCGGATGCCAAGATTGTCTGAAGCGTCACGGCGTTGATATTAATCCGAATGGAACTCAAGTGGATTATGCCTGGGTGCCTGGAAGTTTTGAAGTGCCTCTAGTTGCCCGCCAACTGGCTCTCACCGGTCGCTATGATGCGGTAATCTGTTTGGGAGCCGTGATTCGCGGCGATACCCCTCATTTTGATTATGTGGCTGCTGAAGTCTCGAAAGGGATTGCAACGGCCGGGTTTCAGACGGGAGTGCCCGTGATTTTTGGCATTCTGACCACGGATACCCTGCAACAGGCTTTAGAGAGGGCGGGGATTAAGAGCAATTTAGGCTGGAATTATGGGATGAGTGCCTTGGAAATGGCGAGCTTGATGCATCAAATTCGCGATCGCACTCTTGAGGGAACCAACCCATCCTCCACCCCTCAAACCCTACCCTCGGCTTCCTCACCCCTAAAAAGCGCATCGACTGAAGCACAGACTTAACCGCTGATACGCGGGAAATCTATCTGAAGATCGTTTTCTCTTTCTTCAGCGGGGTTATCATGTAAGCGCGGGTTAGGGTATTATAGTATGTCTAGACTTTTTTAGCTTCTAACTAAATCTCCTAAAATATACACTGAGGGAGATTGAGGAGTGACTAACCTGCCTGCTCAAAGTGTCCCCATATAACCTAAAAGACACGCCCAAAGATTACGACGGAGATAATTACCAGGAAACACTACGCATGGTCAATCAGGAATTAACGGCTACAGACAACATTGGTTTTACTCACGAAGATTTCGCTGCCCTACTCGACAAGTACGACTATCACTTTAGTCCTGGCGATATTGTAGCTGGTACCGTATTTAGTCTGGAGCCGAGGGGCGCTCTGATTGACATCGGTGCTAAAACGGCTGCCTATATTCCTATTCAAGAGATGTCAATCAACCGGATTGATACTCCTGAAGAGGTTTTACAATCTAACGAAACTCGCGAGTTTTTCATCCTCACCGATGAAAACGAAGATGGACAGTTAACCCTCTCTATTCGTCGCATTGAATATATGCGGGCTTGGGAAAGAGTTCGGCAGTTGCAAGCAGAAGATGCAACGGTTCGCTCTCAAGTTTTTGCGACCAACCGAGGTGGCGCATTAGTCAGAATTGAAGGGTTGCGCGGTTTTATCCCTGGTTCTCACATCAGCACCCGCAAACCCAAAGAAGACTTGATGGGTGAAGAATTACCCCTGAAGTTCTTAGAAGTAGACGAAGATCGTAACCGTCTGGTTCTCAGCCACAGACGTGCTTTAGTCGAACGTAAGATGAACCGCCTCGAAGTTGGCGAAGTTGTAATTGGGATGGTTCGCGGCCTCAAGCCTTACGGTGCATTTATTGATATCGGCGGCGTCAGCGGCTTGTTACACATCTCCGAAATTTCTCACGACCACATCGATACGCCGCATAGCGTATTCAATGTCAACGATGAAATTAAGGTGATGATCATCGATCTCGATGCAGAACGCGGTCGGATCTCGCTATCGACCAAGCAGTTGGAACCCGAACCGGGCGATATGGTGAAAAACCCGCAACTGGTTTACGACAAAGCTGAGGAAATGGCTGAGAAGTATCGCCAAAAACTGTTAGCGGCGCAACAACAACAAGATAACCCGCAAGCAGAAGAAGCAGGCGACCTCGTTGATGAAGAGATTCCAGAAGCAACTGAAGAAGAATTAGCGGCTGCGGAATAATTGAGTCTGAATATTGAATGAACTGTGAACGTTGATAGGGTGAGCGCTGCTTACCCTATTTTTTTTAAGGAGTAATTTGTGGTAACGATTCAATGTGGCGATCGCATCTTTGAGAATATTCAAGCCATTATTTTCGACAAAGATGGAACGCTAGCTCATTCAGAGCATTTTTTACGAA
>JAAHGE010000593.1 GCA_010672635.1 Desertifilum sp. SIO1I2
GTTCCGAGTTCCGAGTTCCGAGTGAGAAGAGGATGGGGGGGTGGGGAGATATGGAGTCAACGACCGTTAACTGTTAACTGCAAACGCTGTCATTCCCACAGCAGCAAAATCAACTCCCTACTCTCTTACTCAGAACTCGGAACTCGGAACTCGGAACTCGGAACTCGGAACTCTCTTCCTACTCAACACTCAGGAGTTGTTGCCATAATTCGTAACCTTTGACGCTGAGGTGGATGCCGTCGGTGGTGAGTTCGCGCCTGAGAATCCCTTGTTCGTCGCTAAAGTGGGAATGGAGATCCAGATAAGTGCCTCCATATTGTAGCGCGATCGCCTCAATGCGGGCGTTCAGGGCACGGATGCGCGAGCTACCCAACGCGGGGAGGCGGGTAGGGAGAATAGATTGCACGACTAACTGGGTTTCGGGGTGGTTTTGTCGCAGTTGGCGGATGATTTCTTGAAAGTTGCTTAAGATTGTTGTGTCGGAAGCGCCGTTACGTAAATCGTTAATTCCGGCTAATAAGTATATTTTTTGCGGTTGCGTTGATTGAAAGTGAGCAATTCGATTGAGGATATGAGTGGTTGTTTCGCCGGAAACGCCTTGATTGAGCCATAAACCTTCGGTTGGCAATCGTTCAGTGGGGAACCACATACTTAGGGAATCACCGAGCATAATGTTTAATTTATTACTACCCTGTCCGGAGGCGATCGCCTTTGCTTCCAAAGCTAACAGATGTTTCCAATCTTGGTGAGAGGGTTGGATAGTGGCTTTTGTCCAGGCGTTGGCATAGCTATCGGCACTCAAGCGCGTATAAATTTGACCGGCTTTTAAGGCCGTTAAACGTTGTTCGTAGAGTTGAGAACCACTAACGGGACGGATAGCCGGGGGAGTAGGTTGGCGTTTAATCACCAAAGGACGGGGGGGAGTGAGTTCCCATTTCCCGTTGACTAGCGTCCACTGGCGTTCCTGGGAGGCTTGCAGGGTTCGCAACTCCTGGGGAATTTGCGGTTGGGCGCTAGCAGCCATTGCGGATGGGACAAACCAGCGAGGCGACTGGCTTGGGAAAGTGCGATTATCGCTCTGAGCTATGCTGAATGTCTCTAAAGCGCTAAATTCTGGGGCAAACCATTCCGCAGTCGGTAGGGGAAACTTGGCTTGGGTGGCAAGAATATCTAAATTTTGGCTAGTGTCTAATGCCAGAAAGTCAATATCTAAGTTTAGCGGCGTAAACTGCGGAACCTCTGGCCCCTCTGTGAGGGGAACCTGTGCTAGCAAACCGACCGCTAACCAGTACGAATGAGACATGGAGAACTGACTCCTGAGAAAACCTGCAACAGTTCGTTTCTTTTCTCTTTAGACAGCAAGATAGCTGGGAGTCAGGAAAAAGAGGGTGGGGAGGTGGGGGGAAGAAGGGAGTTGGGGGTTGGGGAAGAAGAGATAGGAGAACTTGCAAACTATCAACTCAGCACTCTCTCCCCCACTCAGCACACTGCTTCGCAGAAGAACCGCGCAACAGCACTTTACACTCAGCACTCTTGACCCCACTCGGAACACCGCTGCTTGGTGTGCAAGCTACGGAACTCGGAACTCGGAACTTTGCACTCCTTTCCCTACTGCTGAGTCGCTACCTTCGCGGCTGCGGCTTCGTCGGGGTGGATGCCGAGGCGGGTGAGGTTAATACGACCCTTGTTGTCGATGTCGCGGATTTTGACGATGACTTCATCGCCAACCGTCACCTCGTCTTCGACCTTGCCCACGCGGTAATCTGCAAGTTGGGAGATGTGAATCATCCCTTCTTTACCAGGGAGAAATTCTACAAAGGCCCCAATTTGGATAATGCGCGTTACGCGACCCATATAGACATCACCTGCATTCAGCTTGCGCGTCATGCCCATGATGATGCTACGGGCTTGTTTTGCCTTTTCAGCATCAATCGAAGAAATAATCACGGTGCCATCATCTTCAATGTCAATTTTGGCCCCGGTTTCTTCAGTAATGCCTTTAATGGTTTTACCGCCAGGTCCGATTACCATACCAATCAGATCCGGATCGATCTTCATGGTCAGCAAGCGGGGGGCAAAGGGCGAAAGTTCGGTACGCGGCTGGTCGATGGTGGCCAGCATTTTCTCTAGGATATGCAGGCGGGCGGGTCTGGCTTGTTCAATGGCTTTCTTGACGATATCCATTGATAACCCGGTAATCTTCATATCCATTTGCAGGGCCGTAATTCCGGTGTCGGTTCCTGCAACTTTAAAGTCCATGTCCCCTAGGAAGTCTTCAATGCCCTGAATATCGGTGAGGATGCGGACTTCATCCCCTTCTTTAATCAGGCCCATTGCAGCACCGCTAACGGGTTTGGAGATGGGAACGCCAGCGTCCATCAGGGCGAGGGTAGAACCGCACACCGAACCCATTGAGGTCGAACCGTTGGAGGAGAGGACTTCTGAAACGACGCGGATGACGTAGGGGAAGTCTTCTTTTGGAGGCAGAATTGGAACGATGGCGCGTTCGGCTAAGGCTCCGTGACCAATTTCCCGACGACCAGGCGATCGCATGGGCTTGGTTTCTCCCACAGAATAGGGAGGGAAGTTGTAGTGGTGCAGATAGCGTTTCTGTTCGTCGGGGTGCAAATCATCGAGTTCTTGGGCGTCGCCAGAGGTGCCTAGCGTCACCACAGACATGACTTGGGTTAAACCGCGATTGAATAGGGCGCTACCATGTACGCGGGGCGGTAAGACTCCGGTACGGCAGGAGATGGGGCGGACTTCATCGAGTTTGCGGCCGTCTACGCGGATGCCATCATCGATGATTTGCTTCCGCATCATCTTTTTGGTTAAATCCTTAAAGAGGTTGCTGACGGCTTTGGCATCAGCTTGGGCGGCAACGCGAATGGGGTCCTCTTCGCCCATTTCTGCGATCGCGCCGAGGACTTGCGTCTGTTTGATCTCATCTAAGGCTTGGTCGCGGGCGTGTTTATCGAGTTCGGTTTGTGCCAAAATCGCTTTAACAGAATCCGTAGCGCGATCGCGGATAAAGTTCTCTAGGGTAGGATCGACTTCTGGAGCTTCTCCAGTCGTAATCTCTAACTCCAACTCCGCCATCAGTTCCCGTTGAGCCTCAATTAAGTCAGCCACCGCTTCATAACCAAAATCAATGGCTTCCACCATATCGGCTTCTGATAGCTGGTTCGCCCCAGCTTCCACCATAATCACCCCATCGGGCGAACCAGCAACTACTAAATCTAAGTCGCCTTGTTCAATTTCGTGATAGGTGGGATTAATAATAAAATCATCGCCGACTAGACCGACCCGAACCGCCGCCATCGGGCCGTGGAAGGGAATTTTGGCCAGCAATAA
>JAAHGE010000594.1 GCA_010672635.1 Desertifilum sp. SIO1I2
TTGACAGAATAGGCTGACCCAAAATTTCTATGACACTGCTTGATTGAGAAGGACTCTCAGGTTAATGTTCTAGCCAGTTTTTTTGAATCAAATAAGGGGGGAAACAATCAAAATTAGAGGTTTAGAAAGTGCGATCGCAATTGTGACTAGACTGCTTCAGTCTTCAAATGCGACACATTCACCGAGGTAAAGAGTTTTTTTAACATACCTTTTACTGAGGTTTAATGTCAATATAATTAACTAACTTCAAGGTTTCTTTAATGACTTATTTAAAATCTGACTTATTCAATTTATTAAAAGCTCAAAAAAGTTAAAGTAACCCTAGGCTTGTAGATTTAAAAACCTACAAGTAGTGGCACACCCAATATAAATAGTAGCGAGTAACCTAACATTGCTTAAAAGTAATATTAGGTTACTATGGACAACAAGTTGAGGAGATTGAGAAGGAGTGATGCTGAAAGCACTTAACTCATTAAAAAGCCAGGAAACTTTCGCTTCCTGTCAATCTCCATCTCTTGAACTGAGAGAACTTCGAGAAGTTTCAACCCTCTCAGACGCCTAAATGGAGGCGTTGTTCCTTAAAATTCTTTAAAAATTGCATGAATTCGACTTTGCCGAAAGTTTAGAGTCCGCACTTTCTCAGTCGCGATCCGAGGATCGGCCAAAGTCGGCCTCGGCGTCCCCAACTGGGGAGATGACCTTGAGGAGCCGTTAGGGTAAAGGTAAGTTTAGTGTAGGGCAACCAGGAGTTACCGACGCACCAGCCCACCTGGTTGCCAAATTCTTGATAGTCTTTATTAACTTTGCGCCAAATCCGATTTTGCAGGCTGAAGCCAAAGTGACCTTGACTCTGTTCGAGCCATAATCGATCGATAATCCGTAAGTCGCGACAGGGAAATTTGCGAACATCCTCTTCAGTCAGCCGTCCCTCTTGTTCTCGGTCTTGAATTTGCAGCATGAGATGACTTGTTTCTTCATCAGCAGCCTGCCATTGACCTTGGGTGAGGAGTTCGCGCAGTCGAGTATAGTCCAATCCTACAGCCGAACGCCATTGAGGAGTCAAGGAGGGGGCTGTCTGGGCTAGGGGCAAAGAAGCATCATTCTCTAATAACTCTAACCATTCAGCAATGGATTGGGGACGGTCTTCGGGTTCGAGAGCCATCCCAGTGAGAATAGCTTGGTTGAGGCGATCGCTAATTTGGGGATTCAGTTGTTGCGGGGGGATCAGCGAATCTTCTTTGTATTTATTCCAACTGCGATCGCGCAGAACCGAAGCTTCCGGTACCTGATTCGTCAGTAGCGCATAAAGGGTAGCCGCCAGTCCATAGACATCCGTATAGGCCCCGCGCAGCGATCGCCGATCGTATTGTTCAATGGGGGCAAATCCTCGCGTCACGTACTCGGTATGAACTTGGGTCAAATTGGGAATAAATTTGCGGGCCATGCCAAAGTCAATCAGAACGGCATGAGCTTGGTCTATCCGCACAATAATATTGAGGGGTTTGATATCGCGATGTAAAAATCCTTGCTGGTGAACGAGTTGCAGAGCATCCCCAATTTGGCGAATATAGTGCAGCGCATCCGCTTCGGGTAACGGTCCGCGTTCTTGCGTCAAGCGGGCTAAATTAACGCCGTCCACATACTCCATAACGATACACCACAAGGACTCGTGCTGAATCAGTTCTTCAACTCGAACAATGTGGGGGTGAGAACACTTCGCAAGCCGCAACGCTTCATTGAGAAAATCTTGTTGGCATTTAGCAAAGTCCGAGCGATTTTGAACTTTATCGTTAAGAGTTTTAATTGTGACCTGCTGTCGGAAGCGATCGCGGGCTAAATAAGTAATCCCAAATCCACCTTTTCCCAAGGATTGTTCAATAATGTATTTTCCTTCTAATAAGGAGTAACCAGGTTGCCAAGTCATGAGTTTGCTGGGAAGTGCGAGTAAAGCAAAGGGCGATCGCCTCTAGGTCTAGATCGAAATCTTACACCAGTGCGATCGCCCTCCAAAATCAGTGATGAGGTTTAATTTAAATCATTCGTTAGAGCGCGACTCTAAATCACCCCAACATCTACCGAAGTAAAGCTAAGGTCTTGGGGTGAAGCCCCTAGAACCACTCCGAGAACTGCCCCCGTGCTAGCAACTGTAATCACCGTATTGCCAACCGCCGTGAGGAATGCCAAATCTTGAACGGTGAGGCCGCCCGTTAGACCAATACGATCTCCAGCTTCATAATCTTGGATAACATCCGCATCGGCTGGATCGTTCGGTGCCCCATCGAGGCGTAAAACGAAGATATCATTTCCAGAACCTCCGTAAAGGATATCCTGAGCGCGATCGCCCACAAGAGTATCATTACCCGCGCCTCCAAAGAGAATATCATTCCCCCTGCCGCCGTAGAGGAGATCGTCACCCTCCCCACCTCTTAAGATATCGTTACCGCGATTGCCAAAGAGAATATCATTGCCAGCACCGCCCTCTAAGATATCGTTACCATTATTGCCCGCAAGGACATCATTCCCTTCGCCGCCGAGGATACTGTCATCGCCCTTACCACCTAGTAAGACATCATCACCAGGGCCACCATTAATCGTATCTGCACCTTGGTTGCCATTGATCGCATCATTTCCTTCACCGCCCAGGAGACTATCATCCCCTTGCAGACCTAGAATTGCGTCATTTCCTGTACTCCCATCAATGGTGTCATTGCCCTCAATGCCAATTAAATTATCATCTCCAGGGGTTCCCTGAATCGTTCCTGGTGTTGGCGTTGGCGCTGGTGTTGAACCGGGAGTTGGCGTTAAAGGCGGAATAGGACGCGGAGAAGGAGAAGCCGGCGCACTCACTTCAATCGTCACTTGGGCGGCTTGTGACTGAACCGTACCATCGTTCGCAATATAGGTGAAAGTATCTGTCCCTACAAAGTTTGACCCAGGAGTATAGACTAAGAAGTCATCAGTCGGGTCATTAGGCGTATTATTGTTGTTTAACTCAACCGTTCCATTAGTCGGTTGAGTAAAGCTAACAATCGATAGCACATCCCCCTCATCAGGATCGGTATCATTGGCCAAAACATCAATATTGACAGCAGTTCCTGAAGTCGCTGTTGCCGAATCATTAACAGCCGTTGGCGGAGTGTTGAGGGCCGCTACCACATCATCCCCATTTAAGTTACCAATATTGGAGAACGTGCTATTCGGCGTATTGAAGAAATTCGCAATCTTCAGGTCAGTGTCATCAATTTGTCCATTTTTATTGGTGTCAATAACCAAATCCTTACCATTCCGCAAGACATTATCAAGCGTTAAGGTCAGATTGCCTAAATTCAGATTATTGGTACCGCTAG
>JAAHGE010000595.1 GCA_010672635.1 Desertifilum sp. SIO1I2
GAAGAGTTAGAGCGAGCGGTGAACCAAAAAAGGGTAATATTGCAGTCTTAGATTAAAAATTTAAACACCTAATCTGCTTGAGATTTTTAAACTCAATCTGTCCCCTTAAATGACTTAAAATAGACTGAAATTAAGTTCGGTTTTTAAAGTCAGGCAAGTTATCAAGTTGCCTCAAATCTATTGAAATACAAGTAATATATATTTACATCTGTCTTCAGTTACAATTTTGGTTTACACGAAATCTACCTGCAATCATAATTTTGCAGGCAGTGACCTCTACACCCTAGAAAATTAAAAGAATTAATTGATAAAATAACTTGAGGCGTACATCTTTCTTAAGACTTATTGCTATCCTACCCAACCCTTAAAGAGAAGAAACTCAGTCAAAAGTAAGACGCAATAGGCTGATACAGATAGATTTTGCTTGCTATCCGTCACCTGAGTTAAGCGACTTGTACGCCGGGGAACTGCATTAACGCTGAGTCTAGCCTCTAGAATTTGATTCTGGAGTACGGCGAATTTCAAAGGAAATAGAACGTGGGGGTTGAGGGGGTGAAGGGGGTGGGGGTAGGGGTTCCTCTTCCGGGGGGAAGAAGCTAGAGGATAAACCCGGAATTTTTTCGGAGTTAGATGCGATCGCCAAAAATACGCCCCCTAAGATAAAGATAGGTAAGGGTAGCGTAAAATCTTTCAACCACTGAAATAACTCCGCTAGGGCGAATAACAGGATAAAGCTAGCAATCCAAACTTGCATAAGTTTCTCGTCTTGTGGTTTGCGATACGCCAAGCGCAAAGAATCCGACTCTATACATCACTTTAGCGGGTATTGCCCAAAAAGCGTTAGCTCTCGCGGACTTTGAACGCAACATCTGGAAAATCGCTGAAGACGCCATCAACTCCCAACTGAAAAAACTGTTTGTATTCTCTCTCTGGCTGGTTTTGATACTCTGAGGCTAAAAAACAAGCTTCATTGCGAAATGTCCAAGCGTGAACTTTCAAGCCAACTTGATGCGCCTCTTGAATTAAAAGGGTTGGAGGTAGCAGTTGAGAGTCTTCTGTTTGGGGAATAATTAACCGCTTACTCGGTCCAATGGCATCCGCATAAGCCGCAATTTGAGATAATCCAGCAGGGGTGGTTAAGTCTTGGTAGGTGCGCTTATCTGCTTGTAAGACTAAATCATAAGGTTGCTGATTTTCCTCGCCCAGCAATTGAACTAAAGGAACATCAATCATTTGATTAAGTTTTTTTAAATTCGCAATTTCAAAGGATTGAATAAATAAGGGTGAAACTGAGCTAGTGTAACCGAATTCTTGAAGGATTTTGACTAAGGGTTCTTCTAAAGGTAAGCCGATTGATTGAAAATAACTAGGATGTTTAGTTTCTGGATAAATTCCAATTTCTCGTCCCGTTTCTTGGGTTTTCTGTTGGGCAAGCGTCAGGATTTCTCTAAGGGTAGGAGTTTGAAATTGTCCGTTATAAGTTTGGTTGCGAAAGGGGAGACGTTCTTTAGCTCTTAGTGTTTTCAGTTCGGCTAAGGTAAAGTCTTCGCTAAACCAGCCAGTCACGGTTTTATTGTCAATAAGTTTACAGATTTTACGGGCTGCAAATTCTGCTCGTTCGGCAACATCCGTGGTTTCGGTAATGTTATTTTCATGACGGGCAATTAAATGTCCATCGCGGCTAATAACTAAATCGGGTTCGATGAAATCTGCACCCATTTCTATCGCTAATTCGTAGGATTCTAGGGTGTGTTCCGGTCGGTATCCGCTGGCTCCTCGATGGGCGATAATAAGGGGCGATCGCATGGGCTGAAATTCAGGGGCGTTTCAGGATTTTTCCCCTATAGTACAGCGATCGCACTGAGCCTGTAAACCCGATTCCAAGGCTGCGGATACTCTGGCTCTCTTATCCCTCGATAAAATTGCTGTAAGCCTTACAGGGCAAGCGTTATCGAGAAAATTGAAAATATAGTCAACATAGGTTAGACTAGAATCGTTACAGACTTCAACCCATCTAGCAGCACTCACTCAAAACCTTTAGATTTGGAGACAACTCAGATGACGAATTCCATTGAAGTTGTATTCAGCTTTGATACGACTGGAAGTATGTATCCTTGTTTAACCCAGGTACGCCGAAAAGTGAAAAGCACTGTCACTCGGCTTATTGAAGAAATTCCTGGAATTCGGATTGGAATTATCGCGCATGGCGATTATTGCGATCGCAACTCCACTTATGTTACCAAAACCTTAGATTTATCGCGAGATATTGACAAAATTTGTAATTTTATTGAAACCGTTGAACCCACAGGTGGAGGTGATGCGCCAGAATGTTATGAATTAGTCTTACATGAAGCCCAATCTTTAAATTGGACATCCTCAGCAACTAAATCTTTTGTTTTAATTGGCGATGATTTACCACACGCCCCAAAACAAAACCCTCAACAACTCAATTGGCGTGAGGAACTCGAAAAATTATCCAATCAAGATGTTACTGTATATGGCGTGCAAGCTTTAAATCGCCGTCACGCGACTCCCTTTTATCAAGAACTCGCCAATCAATCGGGTGGGTTCCATATTACTCTCGATCAATTCTCTTACATTACCGACTTATTTCTGGCAGTTTGTTATCAACAAGACTCAACTGATAAACTTCAATCTTACGAACAAGAAATCCTTGACTCTGGGCGGATGAATCGGGGGTTAAACAAAATTTTTAATACGCTACTTAACCGCGAGGGTTCAACTCATTATGAAGCTGCTGATTTGCGAACCGTTTCTCCGGGGCGTTTTCAAGTCTTAGAAGTAGATAAGGATAGCGCAATCAAGGTTTTTGTCCAAGAAAATGGTTTAACCTTCAAAACTGGGCGCGGTTTTTACGAGTTTACCAAAACTGAAACAATTCAAGGCAAAAAAGAGATTGTTCTGATGGATAGAAAGACTGGAGACTTATTTGAGGGAGAAGCCGCCCGCGAAATGTTAGGTTTACCCGAAGGAACCACCGCCAGAATTAAGCCTAGCAATTTGGAAAAATATGTCGTTTTTGTCCAAAGTACCTCTTATAATCGCAAACTTCTAGGTGGAACTCGCTTTTTATACGAAGTTGAAGATTGGACGCATTAAAGTCAATTAAATTGCAATCTCTTGGGTGTACAATGGAGTACGCCCTTTGTTTGCAACTTAATATTACCAACGAATTATTTCAAATTTATCTGTTTGGATCTAAACTTCATGGATAGCGGCTTTCTCTCTGGTGAGATACAGTACAATCTTCCTTAAAAAGAGGGACTTCAATCATAAGAATGTATCTCCCGAAGCCAGGAAACGCAAATAGCCTTGCATTTTTATA
>JAAHGE010000596.1 GCA_010672635.1 Desertifilum sp. SIO1I2
CACGCGGTAACGGGGCCCTATGCGAAGGCGATTTTTGAGCAGCGTTTGGGCGCGCCTGCGGGTACGGTGAAAAATGGAGAACCGCTAGAAGATTTTGGCGGCGGACATCCTGACCCGAATTTGGTGTCCTATCGCGCAAACAGAAAGGTTCTAAGAGCCGAGAACAAGCCAGGAAACATCTGTGTCGTCAATACGAAAAGATTGCAGACCAAAGGAGGGATTGGTTCTGGAAGTTAGCTCATGATTTGACCGACCAGTTCGATGTGTTGTGCTTTGAGACACTGAACCTCAAAGGAATGCAACGGCTCTGGGGACGCAAGGTATCAGACCTGGCGTTCGGTGAGTTTCTACAAATCCTGGAGTGGGTTACTAAAAAGAAGGAAAAACGGGTCGTGTTTGTTGACCAGTGGTTTCCCAGTTCCAAAACCTGCTCCAATTGCAACCATGTGCTAGAGAACTTAGACCTTTCAGTTCGTCAGTGGCGTTGCCCGTCCTGTCACTCTGTTAATGACCGGGACGAGAACGCTGCAATCAACATTAAAATCGTTGGGGCATCAACGGTTGGGCTAGGAGATGTTAGACAGGCTTGCCTGCAATCTCTGTCTGAACTCTTAGAATCCCCCGTTTTATAAACGGGGGAGTATGTCAACGACTTAGCCAACCCAACCTCTAATCATATTTATCAGCAAATCGGCTATCGCCCCATCTGTGACTGGCGAGACTATGCGTTTATTCCCCAAACGTGAGAGAGATGGAGAGTTTAACTCAATACGATTATTATTTAGTGCTGGATCTGGAGGCGACTTGCTGCAACAACGACAGCATCAAGCGCCATGAGATGGAAACGATTGAAATTGGTGCGGTGATGGTGGAATCCAAGGATTTAAAGGCTGTTAGCGAGTTTCAGACCTTTATTAAACCCGTTCGCCATCCTGTGCTAACAGACTTTTGCCAATCTCTGACTTCTATTACCCAAGCACAGGTAGACGGAGGGCGAAGTTATGGGGAAGCGATCGCACATTTGCAACAATGGCTTTCAAACTATCCCAAAGCTGTCTTTGGTTCCTGGGGAGATTACGATCGCAAGCAGTTTCAGCAAGATAGCAAATATCATCAACTTCCATTTCCGATCGCTTTTCCCCATGTGAATCTCAAGCAACAGTTTAGCAGCACCCAAGGTTTACCCAAACGTTACGGAATGGCGCAAGCGTTGGAAATGGCAGGAATTGAACTGGAAGGAATCCACCACCGGGGAATTGATGATGCGCGCAATATCGCTAAGTTATTGCCATTTATCTTAGGAAGACAGGCTTTAAAGAGATGACCGATATCCGCCGACTTTTAAACCAGATTGCCAGCGCTGAAGCACAATTGCAATCGACTCAATTTCTCGCACCCTGCGTTAAAGGGGGAAGAATTCGCACTTCTGTAGCGGGGATGGTGCATACCTTTGTACCGCAACCCCGACAGTTTCAGGGGTGGGGAATTTTTCAGCCTGTGAATTCAAGTCTGGCTAAGTTAACCGAAGAGGCGGAGTTACCCCAAATTGCGGCTTATTTACAGCATTTTCCAAAGTTGCGCTTGCGTTTAGGTTATCGCTTGCAGGAGCAAACTTGGTTAGCCTATCCGGTGAATGAGGCGGATATGCGCCAGCGGTTTCAGCAGGTGAAGCCTGTGGTGGTGCATTTGGTGGCGACAGGGATGGCGTTTGAGCAGGTTATTGGGCGCTGGAATGGGGCTTTCTGCTGGTTTGACGAAATCGATCGCCGCGACGATCCCAGCATTGCAGAGAGCTTGCAGGCGGCGCTTAAGCAACTAATGGGAGTGGAGGAGTTGCAGTTTAAGGGGATAACGCCGGAAATGCGATCGCTCTACGAGTTAGTGGCGCAACAAACGGAAGGGTTTGCTCAACCGCAACAGGATGAACGACGCTTGCGCCAAGCGTTGAAGCGAGGGGGAGGAGAGTTACAGCAATTTCAGGATCGCGGCGACTATTGGACGGTTGACTGGACGACTGCGGATGGAATTCATCATACCAGCGCCATTTCTAAAGGGGATTTGACGGTGGTGAGTTCTGGGATTTGTTTAAGCGGGCGCGATCGCGATTTCGATCTGCAATCATTAGTTGGGGTAATGGAACAACAGGAGGGGTGAGTATGTTTTTGCACGAACAACTTTACCGCAGCCATACCGCGATGACAAAGCTAAAAGCTTATCCGGTAACGCTTTGCGGTGCGGGGGCGTTGGGTGCGAATCTGGCGGAAAATTTGGCGCGGGCGGGTTTTGGTAAGCTGAAGGTTATCGATCGCGATCGCATTGAGGAACGCAACCTCTCAACTCAACCCTACTATCGTTCGGATGTGGGAGCGTTCAAAGCGAAGATTTTGGCAAACCAACTCTATCGTGCCATTGGGACAAAAATAGAAGCAGAAACTCAAGAGTTAACCGCAGACAATGCGGCGAAACTGCTGAAAAACAGTCAGCTTATTGTGGATGTCTTTGATAACAGTCCCTCTCGCCAAGTGTTGAAAGATTACGCAGAACGTTCTGGCGTTCCCTGTCTTCATGTCGGCTTATCGGCGGACTATGCTGAAGTTATCTGGAATTCCGTTTATCGCGTTCCTTCAGATGCCCATGATGATGTCTGCGGCTATCCCCTAGCGCGGAATTTAGTGCTATTAGCGGTAGCTGTCGCCAGCGAGGAAACGATCTCGTTTATTGCCACTGGCGAACAACGCCATTTTACGATTACCCTGAAGGATCTGGCAGTGCGATCGCTGGTTCTCTAAAAGAATTTTTGTTCTCGATCTATTCAATAACGAACTCAAAGTCAGATTCAATCGCGCAGCGGGACGCAGCAGTAAAAGCCTCATCATCTTGCAATACTTTTTTTAAAAAATCTTTTGCCTCTTCTACTAGCTTTTGGAATTCAGGAGGTAGTGACATTTTTTGAGATTCAGCTATCTTTAATAACTGACAAATAGCTTTAAGCTTTTGCAAATGATGTAGTCTTGCTTCAGGTAGCGATCGCTCATTCAAATTAAGGTAGTCTATTGTAGTCTGTCCCTTAGAGCTTTCTTCAATAGCATAAGCAAACTCACCCCGAAAGCCTAAAAAATCTTTCGGATCTTCTTTACCTGGATCGATAAATAAAGGCTGTTCGTCCTTAATTTTATGACGATGGTTTACTGCACGCTTAGTAGGATCTTGTAGTGGAAAAAGGTTTTGTTTATGTCGTTGATTGCAACCTGTACAAGCTAGATAAAGATTATCCCATTCATAAGCAAGCCAATAATAGCCAGGTCGTTGTAAAGGTTGACCTGGTGCTTGTTTATAAG
>JAAHGE010000597.1 GCA_010672635.1 Desertifilum sp. SIO1I2
TCTCGGTATAGCGAACGATAACGGCATTTCGCTATACCGAGTTAACTCTCATGTCTAACCCCTACCCTTCCTGGATACTGGCACCGCAAACCCCGCCTCCGGTGGAATTTGTCCAAGCCTTACACCAACTTTTCGCAGAACTGAAAAGCGTTCGCCATGCTGCCCAGCTTTTGTGGAATCGTGGGGTTCAAGAGATTCAACACTTATCTGCCTTTGTCAATCCTCAATTCGTTCAGCCTGCCAGCCCTTTTGAATTTGGACAACAGATGCAGCAAGCCGTTAATCGCTTGCAACAAGCCAGAGAACGTCAAGAAACGGTTGCCATCTGGGGAGACTTTGATGCGGATGGCATTACTGCCACAGCCGTTCTCTGGGATGGGTTAGGGCAATTTTTTCCCCAGCGCTTAGAGAGGGACAACCCTCCAGGACAACTGCTGTATTACATTCCAAACCGCCTCAGTGAATCTCATGGTTTAAATCAAGCTGGAATCGAGCGTTTAGCCCAAACTGGCACAACGTTGATTATTACGTGCGATACGGGCAGTACAAATCTAGCAGAGGTAGAGTATGCCCGAAACCTGGGGATAGATGTAATTATTACCGATCACCATACTTTACCCAGCCAACCCCCTGCCGTCAGCGCCATTATTAACCCGCGCTACCTTGATGAACACCATCCTTTGTATCACCTATCGGGCGTAGCGGTTGCCTATAAACTGGTGGAGGCGCTTTATCAAAGCCTACCCGATGTTCCTCAACAGCCCCTCAGCGACTTGCTGGATCTGGTTGCCATTGGGTTAATTGCCGATTTGGTGCAACTTAAAGGAGACTGTCGGTATTTGGCTCAATTGGGCATTCAACGCTTGCAGGCGGATTTTCAAAAACCTGCCGCTGCGCGACGACGACCTGGAATTGGACGCTTACTGGAATTGTGCCAGAAAAATGGCGATCGCCCCACCGATATTTCCTTTGGTTTAGGCCCGCGCATTAACGCGGTGAGCCGCATTCAAGGCGATGCCTCTTTTTGCGTGGAACTCCTCACCAGTCGCGATCTCAAGCGCTGTTCTCAACTCGCAGAAGCCGCAGAACTGGCAAATACCCGCCGCAAAGCCGTTCAAAAAGAAGTCATTCAAGATGTGAAAGCGCAGTTAGCCCAACTGGACTTATCCACCACCCGCGCGATCGTTTTAGCCGACTCGCAATGGCCGGCGGGAATTTTGGGCTTAGTGGCCTCGCAAATTGCCCAAGAATACGGCCGCCCAACCCTTTTACTCAGTACCTCCGAAATTGAAGCCAATACGGGTCATTGCTTAGAAACTCCCCCATTGGCGAGGGGTTCAGCACGATCGGTGGGTTCGATCGATCTCTATCAGTTGGTGAAATCTCAAGAACACCTTTTGCACCGATTTGGCGGCCATCCCCTGGCGGCGGGGTTAAGCTTACCGATAGAAAACCTCCCCGTCTTTAGCGAAGCGATTAATCAACAACTCAGCAACGATCCTACAGGAGGGGTTCACCTCGCACCGCAAGCCGATTTGCGGGTAACGGTGGCAGAGTTGGGAAAAGATTTATTCCGCGAACTGAGAATTCTCGAACCCTGTGGGATGGGGAACCCGGTTCCCAAGTTGTTGATTGAAAATTGCCGATTTGCCAATGTCTGGAATAAGAATATGACAGACTTGCGGGGCAAAAAGGTGAGTTATATCAAAACGGAATTTATGCTGTTTGATGACTCAACTGAGGAGGGCATCCGGGGAATGTGGTGGGGCCATTATAAAGAGGATATCCCTGCCGGTGAGTGCGATGCGATTGTGGAACTCGATTATAATCCCGTGCGTTCTAGCTATGAGGTGCGCTTGGTTGCGGTGCGTCAGAGCGATCGCGCTTCGCTTCAAGATGTGCCTCCAACTCTGGAAATTTTGGACTGGCGCGAACAGACTCGCCAAGCTGAACTTTTGCCACTTCTCAATTGCATTCGCGTTCAAGAAACGCCTCTGAGTTGGGACGATTTGCAAGCTGAGTTTCGGTTAGCCCAACAGCAACAAAAACCCCTCGCCTTAGCTTATCCGCCACCCACCCCCACAAGCCCCCAACAGGTTTGGCAGCAGTTACTTGGACTTGCGAAATATCTCAGCCGTACCGGAAAAAGCGCCACGCGCCAACAACTTGAAGAGAAGTTAGGTATAAGTTCCTCCACTTTAGAACTCGGTTTGCAAGCTTTAAAGGATTTAGGGATTGCGATCGCGCCAACTGATGAGAGTTCCCAAAGCTTGCAGATGCAATGGCGGGTTGTCCAAAGCAATCCAGAATTCTCGGTCAGCCTATCGCAATTTTTGGCCGCGATTCAAGAAGAGCAGTTTCGCCGTCAATACTTTTTTGAAGTTCCTGTTAAGGCGATTCAAGCGATCGCCAATCAGGTAGCGATTTGATCGAAAATAGCAGAAAGTATTATCCAAGCCCTCCTCCTTCATGAAGACTTCTACTAAATTGGCATTTCCGCAGGGACAAACTGCGATCGCCCTGGCTGGGGACGAGATTGCTCGCTTACCAGAAACCCTGAACGAGTTGGGTTTTAAGCAACCTCACCCGACTTTAGTGTTAATTGGAGGCGCAAGCGGACTCACTCCCAATGATGCAGAAAAGCTACAAACCCTGTTTCAGGATGCAATTTGCCCGCTAGCCGAAGCTTCAGGTTGGATCGTCATCGATGGCGGAACGGATGCAGGGGTTATGCGATTGATGGGTCAAGCCTATCGCCAAACGAACTGCACGTTCTCTTTACTAGGAGTTGTCGTGCAGAATAAAGCCATTTTACCCGCAACCGAGCAGGAGCCAGACGCAGATGCGGCTCAGTTGGAACCCCATCATACCCATTTTCTTTTGGTTCCGGGTTGTCAATGGGGAGATGAGTCTGCTTGGATTGCTCAATCGGCAACTTTACTCGCTCAACATCAAGGCTCAGTCACCTTGGCGATCAATGGCGGCGAAATTACGTTAAAACAAGATATCCCCAACAGTCTGAAGCATCAACGACCTGTTGTGGTTCTGGCGGGAACAGGTCGAACGGCCGATCGAGTCGCCTCAGTCGCCGACGGATACGCGCAGGATGCGGAAATTCAGCCTTTGATCGATTCCGGTTTAATCATCTCCATAGACTGGCGGAAACAACCGGAAGCTCTCAAGCAAGTCCTGCAAAAATTTTTGATATAAGAACCGCGAAAATATAGTAGCTGCAAGTGTGAATTGATACTCCCCACCCAAAGTGGGGAGTATTCGTTTGGGAAGAAGCACCGAAATTCAAGGCATCCGAGCGGATTTTATATCAAAAATTTTTGCA
>JAAHGE010000598.1 GCA_010672635.1 Desertifilum sp. SIO1I2
TGAGCGACTCGAACGGTTTGAGGATGCTCAAAAATCCGGTGTTTGGAGTCAAAGGCGATCGCCCGTCCTCCAGACATCACCATTAATTTCTCACAGACGCGGTAGGCTTCCTCTAAATTATGGGTGACAAATAACGCCACCCCCGAATAAGTAGACAAGATTTCAATCAGTTGGCGTTCAACCTGGCTGCGAAGGTAGGTATCGAGTGCAGAAAAGGGTTCATCGAGTAAAAGAACTTCCGGTTCGGTGGCTAAAGCCCTGGCTAATGCGACCCTTTGCTGTTGTCCCCCTGAGAGTTGATGGGGATAGCGATCGCTATAGCCTTGCAACTTCAACCCAACCAGCAGTTGACCAACTTTTTGCGATCGCAAAGGCTTGGGTAAATGCTGCAAACCAAACGCAATATTTTGAGCCACGCTCATGTGAGGAAAGAGCGCATAATTTTGAAACACTAAACTGACTTTGCGTTGATGGGCGGGGAGATTAATCCGCTTTTTGGCATCAAACAAGGTTTGACCGTTCAAGATAATCCGTCCCCGCGTGGGCGTTTCAACTCCAGCAATACAGCGAAGCGTCATGCTTTTGCCCGACCCAGAACCCCCTAACAAGCCCAGCGTTTCCTGGCAAGCCGTAAAAGCAGCATTGAGCGTAAAGTTTGCCAACTGCTTTTCAATATCCACCAGCAAGCCTTGCCCAGAATCGGCTAATTCAGGTTTCACTAGCGGCACAACCTGGGGAGATTTGCTTTTTTGTCCCCGACCATTGACCGGCTCATAGGCTTCAACCGCCCCAGGAGAACTGCTTTGAATCTTGCGCTCGTAGTGCTTTTGCCAGAGGTTAACAGCAATGATGCCCGATAGGGAGGTGGTCATGATAACAGCAGTCCATAACCAAGCCTCGTTCATGGCTCCTGCTTCTACCGCAAAATAGATCGCCATTGGCATCGTTTGGGTTTGACCTGGAATATTCCCGGCGAGCATCAGCGTTGCCCCAAATTCCCCCAAGGCTCGCGCAAACGCTAGCGTCGTTCCTGCGAGAATACCGGGTACAGACAGCGGTAGGAGTACGCGCCAAAAAATACGTCCCCTCGATGCGCCTAGCGTTTGGGCAACTTGCAGCAGGCGGCTATCAACCTGTTCAAATGCACCCAAGGCCGTCTTATACATTAAGGGAAAGGCAACAACAGTGGCGGCGATCGCGGCAGCATACCAAGTAAAGACAATGGTAAAATCAAACTGAGCGGTTAACTGACCCAACGGGCCGTTTTTGCCAAACAACAGGAGCAGCAAAAAGCCAACAACAGTTGGAGGCAAAATTAACGGAGCCACCAAAATCCCTTCAATGATAGATTTCCAGCGCCCCCGATAACCTAACATCCAGTACGCCGTGGCAAGCCCAGTAAAAAATGTCGCAATCGTCGCAAGTCCTGCGGTTTTAAGCGAGATCCACAAGGGGGAAAGATCGGCAGTCATAGGAAAATGTAGGGGAATAATTTGGATCTATTGAGCAACGCCAAAACCATAGCGTCTGAATATTGCTTGAGCTTGGCTGCTGGTCAAAAATTGCGCGTAGGTACGAGCCGCTTGTGGGTTTCGACTCGCTGCAATGATGGCCATTAGGTAGACAATTGGAGCGTGCAAGTTACTGGGGGCTGTTGCCACCTGTCTGACTAGGTTGGAAATTCTGGCATCGGTTGCGTATACGATTCCGGCATCGGCGTTGCCGCTTTCAACGGTTCCTAGGACGTTACGCACGGAGTTGCCGAAGACCAGCTTAGGTCGCAACTGCTCTAGAATTCTCAGGTTGGTAAACACCTGTTCGGCGTACTGTCCTGCCGGAACGCTGCGGGGTTCGCCGACAGAAATTCTCCGGACGTTAGCCTGGGTTAATTGACGGAAGCCCGTTATTCCCAGGGTGGAGTTGCGAGGCACCACCAGCACGAGGCTGTTGGTTAGCAGGTTGCGACGGGTATTGGTGACAATCAGGTTCCGATTCTGCAAGACATCCATTTGACGGCTGGCAGCCGAAATGAATAGGTCAACGGGTGCGCCTTGCTCAATTTGCTGCTGAAGCGGGCCGGAGGCGGCAAAGTTGTAGTTGACGGTAATTCCTGGATTGGCGCTCTCGAAGATAGGGTCGAGTTCTTGGATGGCATCCTGCAAGCTGGCTGCGGCGGCAATTAAAAGGGTTGTGGATTGCGCGTTTGCAGGGGTAGGGGAAATGCTTCTCAAGGCGATCGCTAGCAGGAGGGTTGCTAGAAATCCGCTAAACAGGGTGAAAAAGCGTTTTCGTTTCATGGAGGGCTTTGGGAAGAATCGAGGGGGCTGGTTAACTCCAGCAACCGCCCAATTTTATCAATCCTTACCAACTTATTTGGTATTCTATGATGCGAACAGAGGAAGGGCGATCGCCTTCCCTCCACTGTCCCTAAGACTGACAGGCAATTAACGAATGAATTGTATCGAGCAATTGCTGATTGGATGTGCGAGATTTCACCAATACAGCAGCAACTTGATGAGTTGTTTCTTGATTGACCTCTTTAGCAGAGAAGATTAAAACGGGGATGGGACAGGTGAGTTCGTTGAGATAGGGCAACAACTCTAAGCCGGAACCATCCGGCAAACTTAAATCGAGAATGACCAGATCGTAATGGTTTTGCGCGAGTTTTTGTCTGGCTTCTTGCAAGTTGACGGCTTTATCTAACTCCGCTGAATCTTGAACGATCGCCACAATTACGCGGGTTAGGTCTAAATCATCTTCAACGTGCAAAATCTGCGGCTTATTCGCGGCGGGATGAACCACAGCTTGGCGAATAGCGTTGGCCAGTTGGTTTCGATCGATGGGTTTATTTAACCAATCCACAATGGCAAAACCAAACCCCTGAAGCTGTTCTCGTCCCTGTTGAGCCGTTGCAGACACCACAACTAACGGCAGCGATCGCGTTTGTTCTTGTTCGCGCAGTTCGCGAATTAAAGAAATCCCACTTTGACCGGGTAAAGAGAGATCGATCGTCATCGCGGCATAAGGCTTTTGAGCTAATAGGGTCTTAGCCTGCGTCGCATTATAAGCAATATCGGTACTAAACCCATCTTGCTGCAACATCATGCCCAGCAGTTGAGCAATATCGGGGTCATCTTCACAAATCAGGATGGGCTGGTTTTTGATCTGAGACTGTTTCAGGCGCTTGCGAAGTTCTTCCGGCGTATTGCTTGCCAAAGATTGGGTGACAGCCGCCGGAGTTAGGGCATATTCGGGTAAATCAACATAGAAAGTGGTGCCCACATTCTCTTGAGTTTCAAAGTTGATATGACCATTTAATCGTTCAACGA